>JAHLWV010000368.1 GCA_019057735.1 Promethearchaeota archaeon
CGGTGGTATTCTTGATTTGTTCACGCGACATTTTTTCCTTGTCACCGTGGAGCGTTATTATTACTGAATTATTTCATACTTTTAATAGATTTTTTATTTATATATTGGTACATAAATGAATAGTTCAAAGTAAAAAAAAATAAAATTGAAGATGATTAAAAATGAATCTATTGGATTTTTATGACGAAGAACCCAAATATTATGATGAAATTCTTGAATTAACTGAGAACAGGATAACTGAGATTTCTCGTCAGTTACAAACATATTTAAATAATAGAAAGGCAACGATTCGAGCAATATGTAGTGATTTTGAAGACACTCCTAGTCTCTCTTGTATAAATTCAATTCATAAATGGGATGTGGAACTGAATTTAAGAATTCTAGATTATACTAGCTATTTGAAAAAGAACATAGGACCAAACGAAGATATTAAACTAAAATTTTTATATTTAGTAGAAATGGCGAAATTCTCTCCAAATAGTCTAGAAGCTAAATTATTTAAGAATTTTTTAAGAAATAAGATAAGATTATGGCAAATATTGCATATTCTTTCGGGATTAGAGATTCATGGGAGACCTCAGTTATTAAAGTTAGTAATAAAAACATTAAATCGATTATGTCATGATGAAAAAGAATTAAATGAGATTATTCCAGATTTTTTTAAACAAATTAAGTTGAATTATCAACAACTAGATCGAGAATATGAAAGATTATGGATAGCAAAAGATAAAGACCATATTAAACTTAGAAAAAGAAAAGTGATGGTGAGAGAATGATAAGTTCTAATATTCGAGCAACCCGGAAAAGGTTAAAGGGAGATAAAGTGGCTGTTTGTCCAAAATATGGATGCCATACTGTTGAAAAGTTAAAACCATTGAAATTTGGGCTATTCGGTATCCAGAAATATCCTAAGTGTAAAGAACATAAAATTCACTTAGTTTTTGCTGATGAATTTATCGGAGATTTCCTTCAATCTGTAAATGCTTGCTTGTATGATATTTCAGTATTACCTCCAAAAGATTTACTGAATCTGATTAAAATATCATGCCCTGAGATTTTATCATCCTTTATCAACAGATGGATGTATTGTTCACCTATAGGGAGGGGGGCTGATATGGTTCATAGGTATTTGGATTCCTTATCAAGAGCTTACATAAAATCTCTCACCTTAAGGCAACAAAAATCAATTAAAGATAATCTGTCCTTAAAAAAGAGAGATAAGTTGATCATACTTGGTTTTAAAAAAATTGAAATGGAATTTATTGAATTCTTGAAGAAGTTATATGATATCTCCGAAAACTCGTATGATATTGAAGAAATAAAACATTTTCCTCAAAAAGCTAAAAAACTGATCCAACATTGGTTGGAAGCGTTTTTAAATACTATTGGACCAAAGAATTTTAACAGCGTGCGACCTACTGAAGAATATGAAGAAGAGAATTCTATATTTGTAAAAAAAAGAGAATACGATAAAATCCTTCAAGCACGAACTTGTATACTATTATTAGGGAAATCTCTCGCCGAAATGCCTATAAATATTTCGGTTTTTGAGCTTTTTATGGCTTATCGTGAATTCCTTGATGCGGGAATATGCCAAAATCTGAAATTTAATGAAAAAAATCATATAGAAGATGATATAGAATTTAATAATCAAATTTTAGAAATTAAAACTTCAAGAATTAAAGAGCTAAAAGAAGAGATCAGAAATATTGAATGGGAAAAGATTTCCTCAGATTGGACAATAGAATATCGGTTTAAATATCCTGAACCATTTATTAAACTATTATTAGATCCAAAGAAGGATTGCTCTAAGGATGGAAATCCTTTATACTGGCATAACAGATGGCTAAGATATCTTTATGAAGAGATTGAATTGAGCTATAGACAGATAGCAGAAATATGTGGTGTAGATAAAAGGACAATTATTTATTGGGCTAAAAAACATAAAATACCTAAAAAAAAAGAAAAAACAGGGAGAGAATGGGTCGATAACCATGGTTACTTTTGTGCTTACACTCCCAAAGGGTATTTTCACCCTGAACTAACACCTCTGGATCGTGGAGAAGGAAGGTTTATCCGTAGAAAACATAAGCTAATAATGGAAGAATTTCTTTCAAATAATCCCGAGTTAGAAATCTCTAAAAAATGTATGATCAAAGGAAAATATCTAAAAAAAAACTGTCCAGTTCATCATATAAACTTCAATAAACTGGATAATAGAATTGAAAACTTGTGGGTCTTTGAAAAACAACAAGAACACTATAAATCTCTTGAGAGTTTATATACTTGTTTCAGCGATCTAATAAAGCTATCTAAAATTGTTTTTAAAGATGGCGTATACATTTTAAGAAAAGATTTTAATATACCTTATTCAAAAAATAAGATTAAAGAGATATTAAAACCTAGAGGAGAGAATTTTTACAAAGATATCAACAATGTAAAAGAAGAAATTAAAAAAATTAATTGGGAAAAAGTTTATTCAAATTGGACTGTTAAATTTAGACAAAACCAATTTCAGCCATTCATAAATATACATTTGGATCCTTACTCTGATTGTTCAGAAAAAAATCCCTTATATCGACATAGAGAATGGTTAAATCGTTTAGTAAACGATAAGCGGTTAAATTTAAGTGATTCTAGGCTTGGAAATTTGTGTGGAATTACAAAAGATAAGGCTAGAGGATGGCGTAGGCGATTAGGGGTTTCCAGAGGGCGAGATTGGGGATTTAAACGTTTTATCAACGATAAAGGACGAGTATTTATTAAACCCGAAAATTATGTAAATCCTGTCGCTCTAAGAAACAAAGGATGGCTATTAGAGCATCGTTATGTTATAGAAAATTTTTTAAATTCTCAAAAGAATTCTAAGCTAGCAAATAAATGTTTGGATGAACGGGGATTTTTAATGTCAAGTATCATAATTCATCACAAAAATTTCGATCCATCTGATAATAGAATAGAAAATTTATCCATCCTATTTTCAGCGAGTGATCACAAGACATTAGAATTTTCCCTACTCAAATTCGTAGAAGAATTGTTAAGAACTAAACAAATAAGATTTTTTAATGGCAAATATTCAAATAATCTTTAATTACCTATTTTTTATCCAATGCTTCTTTCGAATATAATCTTTGCTTCAGAGTGACTCTTCCAGTATCAATGTCATGTTCTACCAGATCCACATTTGCTAATTCTTGTACTGCCCTTAAAATATAAGCACCTCCAATTCCAGTTGTATTTTTCAATTCCTCTCGTGTCATAACCTTCCTTTCACCGTGTAATACTTTCAAAA
>JAHLWV010000369.1 GCA_019057735.1 Promethearchaeota archaeon
TCGAGTAAATTTTCTACTTTACTGGCTTCTTCTGCCTTTCTATTAATCTCTTCTACTCCACCATATT
This sequence comes from Promethearchaeota archaeon, assembly GCA_019057735.1. The sequence continues at coordinate 68 of JAHLWV010000369.1, forward strand.
TTTCTACTATATCTAAAAGATCGTTTATCAGTGGATTTTTTTCGTCCAATAAGAAATCGTTTATTACTTGTAATGCGTTATCTGGAATTTTTAATTTTTTTCTCAAATCGTTCATTTTATCATTTACCTTATTTCTTTTTTACTCTTTTATATATAAATTTTGAATTCTACCCAAAGAATTCCCATACTTCCAACTTTCATTGAAAGAGACCACAAATTTAATACAAGTTTCAGTATATTATAAATTTATTTGTAAATTACCAAAAAGTTTTAACTAAATCGAAAACTGATACTTTAAAGGATAAAATAACTGAAGTGGAATAAAAAATGTATAAGTATAGCGTTTCAATTCTCGGTACAGGCTTCATTGGGCTCTGCTCGGCAGCTTGTTTTGCCGATAAGGATATAAAAGTGTTAGCTTCTACTCACAACGAGGAGAAAGCTATAATGATTAACGATGGAAAAGCACCTTTTTACGAAGCAGACTTACAAGAAATGATGGACGAAATTAAAGCGAGTAAACCAGAGCTATTACAATGTTTACTAGATCCCATTAAAGCCGTTCTCGAAACGGATATTTCAATGATTACTCAAGGAACGCCAATGCGAGAAGACAAAAGCATTGACTTGGGTTATATCGAGAGCACGGCGAGAGAAATAGGAGAAGCTCTTAAACAAAAAGATTCTTACCATCTCGTTGTCGTAAGATCCACTGTTGTTCCGGGTACTGCTCGAAACCTCGTTGGGAAAATTATCACTGAAGTTTCAGGAAAAATTCCAGGAAAAAATTTTGGCTTGTGTATGCAACCTGAGTTTTTAGCGGAAGGAAGATCGATTGAGGATACTTTAAGACCAGATAGAATTGTTATTGGTGCCATTGACGATAGAAGCGGCGATATGCTTCAAGAGTTTTACGAATATTTCTACGGAGACCACCTGCAAAATTGTCCTATCCTAAGAATGAATTTAGAAAGTGCTGAACTCGTTAAATATGGAAATAATTGCCTTTTATCTACGAAAATTAGTTACGCAAATGAATTCGCAAACTTCGCTCAATTAGTACCTAACGTCGATATAGTCCAAGTTATGAAGGGCGTAGGTTTGGATTATAGGATAAACAATCGATTTTTAAATGCAGGAGTGGGATTTGGAGGTTCTTGTTTTCATAAAGATGTCAACGCGATCAAGGCGTGGTCTAAATCAAAGGGCTACCCTTCGAGATTATTAGAAGCAGTTCTTGGAATCAACGACGATCAAGCTATTGAAATTGTCAACATGGCAGAAGAACTTGCGGGTAAACTAGCAGATAAAAGGGTTACTTTATTAGGTCTTTCATTCAAACCGGGTACTGACGACATGAGAGAAGCACCTAGCTTAAGAATCGTCGACGAACTGATGAAACGGGATATTACGGACATAAATGGATACGACCCTAAAGCTAAAGAAACAGCAGAGATTGAATTTGAGGATAAGATAAAGTATGCCGATTCAATTGAAGAAGCCCTTAAGGATTCAGAATGCGCTTTTTTAATAACTGAATGGGACGAGTTTAAAAATCTTACACCAGACTATTTTAAGAAATACATGAAAACCCCTAACGTCATTGATGGAAGGAGACTTTTCGATTACGACAAATTCAACAACGCTTTACCATTCAGAGCTATTGGACGCACCAATTTAAAATAAAACTATTAGATTTTCTTTCATTCTTATTATTTTCTTATTTATTTTTATATCTAGTATATTTATAACCAATAATTTTATAGGTAAACTAATATACTGTTAAGAGTAAAAGAGAAAAAAAGAAAAACAATAGAAAATCAAATACTATGAAATCATTTAAAGAATCCGCAGACGAAATAAATGGAAGTAAGGTTGTTTTGAAAAAAATATGTGAGCTATGTGGGAAACCTTTAAAGCTCTATCAGCGTAACTTTGATAGACCTCACAAATTTGTCTTTATAAATATCGCTCAAGAACCAGCAAAACACTATTTTTGTTCAAAGCGATGCAAAAACGAATGGATATTTAACCCAACAACAACAAGCAAACAGCAAATAATTGATCTAAAAACTACTTAAACCCTAACTTTTACGGATTTTATCTAATCGCGTACCCCTTTGATAGTAATATCTTGTTTATTTATCAAAAACTCCATTATTTTAACTGTAATCAGTCCATTTAAGTAATTGAATAGTTTATTGTCAAAATTTTCAATCCATAAAAATTAAATAATAAATTCTCTTAAAAATAAATATTTAATCCAAACTTAAAAAACCAATTTTAAACAAGTTGATTTTTATCATGCCATCTGAAAAAACTCTAAGTGAGTACTATGATACTACCGGTCGTGAAGATATTTTAACTGGTGGAATCAAAATGATACCCATCCAGACTCCATTCGGTGAATTTAAAGTCTGGACTAAAAAGATTGGAAATAATCCTACAATCAAAGTACTTCTCTTGCATGGAGGTCCTGGTGGAACCCATGAATATCTTGAATGTTTTGATAGTTTCTTTCCAGCAGAGGGATTTGAATACTACTATTACGACCAGTTGGGCTCCTATTACAGTGACCAACCTACAGAACCTGGCTTATGGGAGACATCTAGATTTGTCGAGGAAGTAGAACAGGTTAGAAAAGCTTTAAAATTAGACAAATCAAACTTTTACTTGCTAGGGCAATCTTGGGGTGGTATACTAGCAGTTGAGTATGCTCTGAAATATCAGGATAATCTCAAGGGCCTAATTATCTCCAATATGATGATGAGTGCTCCGGCTTACGGGAAATATGCTGATGAAGTCCTAGGGCCTAAGCTTAAACCTGAAGTATTAGCTGAAATCAAGGAGTTGGAAGCCAAAGGAGATTTTGATAATCCTCGTTACATGGAGTTGTTGTTGCCTAATTATTACGCTGAACATATTATTCGTATGCCAGTTGAGCAATGGCCAGAACCCGTTAATCGAATGTTTAAACACCTTAATGAGGATATCTACGTACCAATGCAGGGACATAGTGAATTAGGAATCCGAGGGACATTGAAAAATTGGGATAGAACATCTGATTTACCAAAAATAAAAGTTCCCACATTGGTAATCGGAGCTACTCACGATACCATGGATCCCGAACACATGAAATGGGTATCTACCCAAGTACAACAGGGAGAATTTCTGTTATGCCCAAATGGTAGTCATTGTGCCTTTTATGACGATCA
>JAHLWV010000370.1 GCA_019057735.1 Promethearchaeota archaeon
ACCTTTGATGTAACAACCATTAATAATAAATCTTGTTAAATTTGATTAAAAGAAAGTATTAGAAATAGATTTTGTTTGATATATTTCCAATTTTATTAATTTAAGCATCAAAGTTTTTAAATCGAGATTAAAAAGTTATATATGAGATTTGATTTAAAATAATAACTCCCTAAACCCAGATTATATTACTATCACCAAATTTTACTGGATGAATTAGTATGGCGAATTTGAGCGATCTGACTGTTCCTTTACTGGATAAGTTAGCAAAGGAAATTGGAATAAAATTTAACAAAAAGGATAAGAAACCAGATAAGATTGCTAAAATTAAAAGCGCTGGTCTTGATGAACTACAGCTTGATCAATTATTACGAAAATATTACGGACAAAAATCCACACCGAAAAAGACAAACCAAGATGTGATTTCAGAGTTAAAAGGTAGAGTTAAACTACTCGAAGAACAAGTCAAATTTTTGATGTCAGAAATAAGCGTATCGAAAGTGTCCGTAATGAAAGAAAACGGCCGCGATATCTTAACCGTTACAACAGATTTAGCTGAAATCAAGAAGTTTATTAAATCTCTTATATCTCCAGGAGAATCTATTACGATCGATGAGTTAATTGAAATAAATGAAATTCAAAAAATACCTCTTATTACTCTAAAGCATTCCATTTACGATCTCATTGACGATAATGTGTTTGATGTGGCGGAAGGAAACTCAAGGCAAAAAATTGGGGGGAAAATAGGAGTATTGATAAGAAAGTAATTAATTATAAAGATTAGATTAAAAAATATCAAAAGTTTTATTCAAAAATAAAATTAAATTGAGTTTTATTATGAGTGATGATAAAGGTATAAGATTATTAAAAGAAAGAAGAAGCATAAGAAGCTATGATTCCCGCCCCATAGAGGATGAAATCCTTACTAAAATTCTTGATACTTCCCGATGGTGTTGGAGTGCAGTAAATCGGCAACCATGGAAGTTTTTTGTTATTAGGAATAGCGAACTTATTTCACAAATTGCTAAGGAATGTACTACCGGGCAGTTTGCAGCTCAAGCTCCAGTGTTAGTAGCTTTAATCGGAGATATTGAATTACAGCCAAATTGGTATGTGCACGATTTGAGTTTTCTTTCTTTACAATTAGCTTTAGCGGCATGGACTTATGGAATTGGTACCTGTTTCATAGGGAATGTAAAGCGTGATAATGTAAAAAAAATTTTGGGGTTGAGCGAAAAAGATTTTTTATTAACTGTTCTTCCCTTAGGATATCCTGCGGGTAACATTCCAGAACCGAGACCAAGAAAACCGTTAGATGAAATAGTAAAATATTTTGATTAGATAGGAATCTATTTTTTTCTAATAATCTGAGTTGTTCCAAATAATAATGTAATAATTGCAGTTTTTTTTAAATATAATCAAAAACAATTTCACTATTAATCACTTTTTTAAGATGAATAACAAATGGATTTAACTGAAGAACAAATAAATAGGTATTCACGGCAAATTGTGCTAAAGGAAGTTGGAGGAATAGGGCAAAAAAAGCTTTTAAATTCTAAAGTTTCGTTAATCGGATTGGGTGCTCTCGGATCCTCTGCTGCTTACTATTTAGCTGCTGCGGGTGTTGGAACTCTACAAATTATTGACTTCGATACTGTTGAAATATCAAATTTACATAGGCAAATACTTCATTTCACGAAGGATATTGACAGTAAGAAAACTATGAGTGCCAAAGAAAAACTAAATTCTTTAAATCCCGATTGTATTATTGAGATAATTAACGATAAAATCACGCCTAAAAACTCAAAAATATTACTTAAAGATTCGGATTTTGTTATTGAAGGTTCTGATAACCTCTCAACCAAAATGCTTATAAACGATACATGTATTAGTTTGAAAATCCCTTTCACGATTGCGGGTGTATTGAGATTCCATGGACAAATAATGACCGTTGTTCCAGAAAATAAGACTTCGTGTTACAGGTGTGTGTTCGGCGATATTACTGAAGGAGATTCAAGTATGTCGTGTTCTCAAGCGGGAGTAATTGGTTTCGTTCCGGGAGTGTTAGGTTGTCTTGAAGCCAATGAAGCCTTGAAATGCTTACTAAATATAGGTGATTTACTAACTAATAAAATAATGTACATTGATCTTTTAAGAAACAGTTTTGATTCTATCGAGGTACACAGAGATATTAAATGCAAGGCTTGCGGGGATGAAGCTAAGGATCTAGTTGAAGAAGCAAATTATGGGGGTTTAGATGCTTGTAATGACTAGTATAAATAAACCACATTATAAAAACAGCACTCTATTAGATATTCGAGGTAAAGTGTGTCCATTAACATTTGTTTACACTAAATTAACACTAGAGAAATTAGAAACGGGGAAAATTCTAGAAGTATATTTAGATTTCCCTGCAGCTCTCAAGAATATTCCCGAAAGTTGTAAAAGACAAAATATTGCTGAATTGGTAGAAATAAAGGAACACCATTCTGATAGACAGGAATGGATAATGATATTGAAAAAGCTATGAATGACAGTGAGTAAAATCTTGAATGATATAAATAATAATCCCCCTATTGGTTTAGGTCTGATTTCTGGTGGTTTAGATAGTTTAATTGCTTGTTTGGTTTTAAAGTTACAGAATATTGAAGTGATTGGATTAAATTTTAAATCTCCATTTTGCATCTGTGATAAGGCTTATAAAAACGCAGAGTGTGGATTAAATCTCTATTACGATAAGTTAGGAATAAAAACGTATTTTCTACAAAAAGAAGATGATTACTTAGAAATAATTCGAAATCCTAAATATGGCTACGGGAAAAATTTGAATCCGTGTATTGATTGTAGGATTTACATATTAAAAAAGGCAAAATTATTCGCTGAAAAAATTAATGCTGATTTTATTTTTACTGGTGAAGTCATAGATCAAAGACCTAAGTCTCAAAATCTTAAAGCGTTAAGGATAATCGAGGACGAATCAAATCTTAAAGGTAAATTGCTTAGACCTTTATCTGCTTTAATGTTAAAACCAACTATTTTAGAAGAAAAAGGTTTAATTGATAGATCCAAGCTACTAGGGATTAAAGGGAGGAGTAGAAAAAAACAGTTAGAACTCGCAAGAACTCATGGAATTTTGAACGAATATAATGCATGTGGAGGATGTCTCCTTACAGAAAAAGAATTTGCTAATAGAATGAGAGATTATCTTAAATTTAATAAAAACCTCACTATGGATGGGGCAAGACTTCTAAAGTATGGCAGACATTTCAGATTTAATGGAGCTAA
>JAHLWV010000371.1 GCA_019057735.1 Promethearchaeota archaeon
AACCTTTTGGTTTAATAGTTCATATCCTTCTATCTTTAAAATATTTTCCATTTTTTTATTTTCCCTGTATTTGTATTTTCTTCCTTAAGATGTAAATTCAAATATAAAATTTATTATCTGTACTAATTTAGATTAGTGATTTACCATCCAGCGTAATAAAAATATCAGTATGTTGTCTTTCCCCCATAGAATATAGTTAATAAAACAAATTTTATATAGGAAGGAGAGCGGTATACATTATCAAGAGTGAACGTATTGCAAGTTTTAAGTAAATTATAACGCAACATACCCGAAAATACAAAAATGTAAATTACCTCACTAAAAAGATAATTAAAAAATATTGATACCTCATAAAATAACACAAAATGAATTCTTAATATTTGAAAAAGCTTTTAAGTTAATTGAAGTAACACCATGTTTCTAGGAGGGAGGGGGGGGTGAAAATTTTCACCATTATTTTTATACTTCTCTAAGTTGTACTAATTTCGAGTAGTGTTCACAATTAACTTAATAAAAATAAAACTTTTTGTATTAATTGTGTTAATTTTCTTGTTTTTTTACTTTATATTCATATAAAGGTTTTCCCTCGCTTAACATTTTATAAACATTTTTGGCAGTTTTAATTTGAAGTTCATATACTGCATCTTCCGAATACCAGCTAGTGTGAGGGGTTATAATAACATTATCTAATTTCACTAAAGGTGATTTTGGATAATCAATTTCATCTTTATACTCTAAAACATCCAATCCTGCTCCAGCAATTTTACCAGATTTTATTCCGTTAAAAAGTGCTATTTCGTCAATCAAACCACCTCTGGAAGTATTAATAATAAACACACCGTCTTTCATTTTTTTAATTGAATCTTTGTTTATTAAATGATAGGTTTCTTTATTTAGGGGCGTATGTATCGAAATTACATCAGAATTATTTAATAATTCGTCTAATGTCACGAACTTTACCCAATTATATTTTTCTTTATTACTAAAATAAGGGTCATATGTAATAATATTTAAATCAAAACCGCGTAATTTTTTTGCCACTCTTCTAGCGATATTTCCAAATGATAATAACCCGATAGTTAATTTAGACAATCTTCTTATGGGTTTTATTTTTTCATAGCTCCATTGGCTATTACTTTTTAGTATATGATTTAATTGAAATATTTTTCTCTGACATCCCAATATAAAAGCTATTGCATTATCTGAAACTTCTTCCAGACAATAATCAGGAACATTGGAAATAACTATTCCTGCATCGCAAGCTGCCTTCGAGTCTATATTGTCTACCCCCACACCATACCTTGCAATTATTTTACAATTCTTTAATTGAGAAATAATTTTTTTTCCAATAATTGCATGGTTAACAATCAATGCATCAGTATCTAAGGCTTTTATTCTTTTTAGATAAGTTAATATTTTTTCTTCATTTCCGATCTCTTCAGAAATAAAATCATTGCAATCAATAATTTCAACATTTCCTAATTTATTTAAGATTTTAATTTCTTTATTAATGTCCTGAAAATAATAATCTGTAAAAACTATTTTGTATTTTTTATAAGTATCATTATTCTTCATAAAACAATTTTTGCTCCATTCTTTTATTTAACATCTTAAAAACTATCCTTCAAACACGGGTAAAGTAGAGTTTCCATACGGTATTACTAAAACTTTTGCCTTCTTGCCCTTGGGCTTTTATAGTAGTAGAAAAAGCCTTTGCCTTGTTAAGTAAATAATTAATAAGAGATAGTCTAATCTTATTTTTATTCGTTTTTTCTGCTCAAACTTAAAGAATTTCCTACCTAGATTCCCCTCTGCACAGGACGGGCTATTTCCCGATAATCTTTTCTTCCCTGGCTATATATTAGGTATTCCATTAAATTAGGCACAACACATGCATGATTTGGAATTATTTCTAACTTTTCTCCTATTTTAATTTTCCGGTAACCCTTTGGTACTCGAATGATACCATGTTCCTCACTTAGTTTCTCTAAAATAAGCTCGGGTTTATCCGGGAAAAAACCAAAACTCTTATCAAAAACTTTTGTCATATCGGAAGTAAATGTTTTTAATCCTCCGTCGATAATTACTCGGTTCTCATTCGGGCAGGAAACAACAGTACAGACTACGGTTAAGGCACACTGTCCTAAGCTAGCAAGACCCCTAGTTAACCATACTACATCATTATCATTATGAATCTTTTCAAAATTCCTAAAATATTACTTTTTCGACACTATATTCAAAAGAATTTAAGATTGCCCTTGCCACTTTTTTCATATTATCAGGACTACCACTGGTGTAGTAACTTTCCTTTCTATTTTTATCAATCTTCAAAAGATTATTTTCTTTTAATATTTTCTTCAAATCCAATACTGCATTATATGCAGGATTTACCAGCCTGATCCTGGGACCCATAATCTCTGAGATTACTTTTTGTAAAAATGGGTAATGCGTACAACCTAAAATTAATGTATCTATTTGAGCATCTTTAATAGGTTTTAAATATTCTTTTGCCGCTTGATATGTTTCAGTTGTTTCAAGTAGACCTAATTCTACTAAAGGAGTAAATTTGGGACAAGGGTTTGCAAAAATTTCTATTTCGGGATTAATTCTTTTTATTTCCTTATGATATGCCTTGCTATTTATGGTAAATTTAGTAGCCGCAAGGCCTATCTTCCCGTTACTAGTAGTTGCCACAGCTGCTTTTGCTCCAGGTTCAATGACTCCAATAATTGGAATATCAAAAAAATTTTTAGCTTTTATTAGCCCTGCTGCAGTTGCCGTGTTGCAGGCAATGATACATGCTTTAATGCCTTTTTCCAAAAGAAAGTTAATTATTTGAACTACAAAACCCTCAATTTCTTCCTGTCCTTTTGGACCATAAGGTTGACGAGCATGATCTGCAAAATATTCAATATTTTCTTTCGGAAGTAATCTTTTTAATTCTTTTACTACTGAAAAACCACCTATACCAGAATCTAAAACACCAATGGCTAATTGTTTCATGATTTATTCTCCTTATTTGTAAATTTTTATTCCCTCATGTGTCTCTCTTGCCAATAAATTAATAGGCATTCAAGGTGATAATTCGTTTTTCCTTTTTTATCCCACTCTTTTATTATTATCAATTTTAACTATTATCATTTAATTTTTAAATATTCCCTTGTCTTATCTTCTTATATCCCCTCTTTCTCAACCTCTACAATCATTTCTATCTCCACGGGTGCCCCAAAGGGAAGTTCATTTGTTCCAACTGCTGAACGAGCATGCTTTCCTTTTTCAC
>JAHLWV010000372.1 GCA_019057735.1 Promethearchaeota archaeon
TCTAAAAAGGCAAGTCCTACAACTTTCATATCTCTCATGATTAACTCTGAAATGAGACTGTCTGGTCCACACGCAAAACTGATTAAGAAGATCACGCCATCGATTTCGTCTCGCCCGTCAGTAAGAAAATATCGGATGCTTTGCATGATTTCTTCTTCGTGACGCCAATAGTTTCGCAGTTTACCACCTTTTGGATTTACAATGACTGGTGTTTTAAAAACAAATTCTGGTAGATTTTCGATGGTGATATAATCAACACCTTGGTCTTTTAGTTTTTTCTGAAAGTCAAGATTTATGAATGTATCGAATATATTATAGCCATGCCCTAAAAGCAGAAACCTTATATCACCGGTACTCTTCTTCTTAGGTAATGTGAATGGGCGACTTCTTTCGGCTAATCTTAGGGCGTGATTGACAGAGGAACCATTTCTTAAAAATGCGTGATATTCGTCGAAATACTTTTGGGCTTCTCTATATGCGTTCAAAGCTTGAGATTGATTCTTTCCTAATTGTCTTCCGAGCTCGATGGCCGCTGTAGATATCGGAAATTCTTTAACATTTACTTCGAAGTTTAGAATTTTTGGAATATCGGGTAAGATTTTAATTACATCAGGTAACGACAAAAATTTTGGGCAGAAATAGGAGTCTTTTACTTCAGACACATACCTCGGCACAAAAATAAAGTCTAAATCGGGATGATCTGCAACCAATTTTAAAAGTTGACCGTAATAAATTTTAACGGGGATACATAACTCTCCAAATCCGTGTGATACACCTTCTTCAACGATTTTTTTATTAGTAAGGGGGCTCACAACGATTTCAGCGTCGAGTTCTTCGAGAATTTTTTTCCAAAATGGAAAATACCTATAAAAGTGAAGTGCTCTCGGTATCCCTACCTTGAGTTTTTTCTTTATTGGTTGTGGTGGTACTTCCATGTTGATACCTTACCTTTCATTCTATGCATCTGGGCTATCATAAAGGAGTAGATCTTTAATTTGAGACATCATATTAGCCGTTAAACGCTTGAGTTCTTCGTAGTCCGGCATTGGTTTACCCCAGTGTTTTTTGTGCTCCATGAATGCTGGTCCTGCCTTCATTATTTGTCCTCTATAGAAACTTAGCATTTTAGCGTGCTTTGGATATGTTTTTTCCGTGCCAGTTATTCCAACCAATAAAATCGGTACTTGTTTTTCGATCGCCAGTCGCATAGCTCCAGTGTGTCCCTCTAAAAGTTCACCACCACCCTCATTAGTAGTTCCTTCGGGGTACATGCATACTAAGTCTCCTTTATCAAGAACATCCTTTGCAAAATTATAAGAGTCGACATCATGCTGTCCGCGCTTTAATGGAAAAGCATGATGGGTTCTAACCCACGAGTTAACTAGCGGTGGTTTGAATAAAGATTGTTTAGCCATTTGGTAAAGAACTCGTTTTCTATGGTAGATTATAGATGCTGCAAAGATAAGGACATCCCATTCTGAGTTGTGGTTAGTACAGACAACAGCAGCGCCTTCGTCAGGTATATACTTTTCAAAATCGATTACCTTGTAAGGCATCATTAAATCGCTCCAATTGCACACTAACCATCCTGAGAAATTATGAACTGTTTCTTGAAATTTAGCACGTAATCCAAATGCTTCTAAACTTTTTAATAAGGAATACCACAAATCATCGACGAGTCGTAAGGAACCTATTCCAAAATCTTTTAACCAACGCTTAAAGGAAAACGATTCTTTCGGTTTTTGAGCATCCTCTGGAGAACCGATTGATAATTCTACTTTTTTCTGTTTTCTTGTATCTACAATAACGTACTCTCGTAGATCGCTTACTACTTGTCGTAACTCCGCCGTTAACCTTTTGATTTCATCATAAGAGATTGTATTAATATCGTAGTCATTATAATAAAGAGGATCGCCTACTCGTACTTTAACTTGAGTTGGTTTCATGACCAATTTACCTTTTGGTAAAGCATTTCTTGACCCGATTACTGCCATTGGAACAATAGGGACCTTCATTTCAATTGCAAGTCGAACTGCGCCGGTTTTAAATTCTCCAAGCTCCCAACCAGTTTCTTCCCTCGATCTCGTGCCTTCTGGGAAAATTCCAACCCATTCACCGTCTTCAATGATTTCTTTGGCCATTTTCCAAGCTTGTTCAGGATTTTCTCGATCTAATTTGAATGCTCCTAAGTTGGTAAAGAGAGATTTTATTAAGGGGGTTTTAAAATTATCCATTTTACTCATGTATCGAATTCTTCTGTGACAAGAAGCTCCATAAAAAAATGGGTCTAAGTGGCTTTCATGTGAACCTACGAGGATACCACCCCCATATTCAGGAAACATATTCCCTAGCGGGTATTCTACTTTAAAATTCCATAATATACGAGCAAAAAATTTAATATATACATATGCGCTCCACCATTGAAGCTTCCCTTCAACATCTTGAAGGTTTAACTGTTCAATAGCTTGGCGCCAGATATCGTTTAGGGGATCGATCGGGTTGTATTTCAAAAATTTGTAAGTTGCGTTCTGATGTCGTTTCCCAAAATCTAAATCTTCTTGTTCTTTTTCTTCAGTAGTTTTCACTATATGTGTTTCTTCTGAAGCTTTATATTCTTCTTCTTTAAGTACCATATCTTACATCCTCTTAGGATTTGATTTTAATACTATTTTGTGAACTTGAATTTGATAAATTTTTATTTTCAATTAACCTTTTTAAATCATCTAACGAATCAATTAACAAGTGCGGTTTGAATTCTTCTAACACTTCTTTCTTACTTACTCCCGTTGCTACTCCTATAGTCCATACTCCTGCTTCATTTCCTGCTTGAATATCTGTTGGCATATCTCCAATCATGATAAAGTCTTTCAAGTTGCAGGATTTATAGCTCTCAAAAACCGGATTTAATGAGTTAGGATCAGGCTTAAGATCCGGTAAAAGATCTGCGCCAAACACTCCTTTAAACATACCTTTCACATTGTTCCTTTCAAGGTGTGGGATAATATTTTTGGTTTGGTTATGAGAAACAATAAAGAAATCGTAGGATTTTTTAAACTTTTTAATAAAAGCATCTGCTTCTGGATAAAATGAAGCTTCTTTAGCGTATGTTAAATATGTCGTGAATATTTTTGTAGCAATTCGTAGTTTTTTTAAGAAAGTTAGCGAGTGAAGTGAGGTTATGTATTTAAACAGTTCGAACGCTTCTAATATGATTTTAGGGAGTGGAGTTCCTTGAATTATCTCCATTAATGCACCTATCTCTTGCATTGT
>JAHLWV010000373.1 GCA_019057735.1 Promethearchaeota archaeon
TCTAATACCTGCACCTGTAAACCCGGTTGGACCCACTTTGGGTTTTCAATAGGGATAATTACCGCTTTAATATTCGCATCCTTTAAATATTCTGGTAATCCGGAGAGTAAATCTTGATGAATCCCTACCACTAATAAAAAATCTACTTGAGGCAAGGTTTTCGGTAAATATTCTTCAGGGTCTTCAATAAAATCGGGTACATTTTCTCCTATGAGGTCGTAAAAGTAAATTGAACTAGAGAAATTACCTAGATACTCTCTACACTTATCGCATTTGACATCTTTTTCGAGTAATTCACATGCTTTACAAAATTCATCATCGTTTATTAGATTTCCAACGAATTTTTGCGCTAACATTACAGTATCTGGATCTGGACCATAAAAGATTCCAAGTTTGTATTGTTTTTGTTGAGAACTCATCATATTACCTATAAAATGTATTTTTTTTATATGTTACTCTGATAATTTATAAAAAACCATATAATTTTTGCCTTGAACATCTTCGCTTATTATTCTAATTTTAATAAAGTTAATACAGAAATTTAATACAAAGATTTGATATTTAATAATTAAATTACAGCGTTCCATAAATCAGAATATATTATATATTAATCACCGTTTTATTTTCGTTTTATCAAGATGGAGCTTTTAAAAATTAGAAAAGAAATCATTACCGATCTTAGAGAAGAATTTCCTGAATTGGTTGATAAATTTAATCACTTTGTTATATCTTCGTTACAAAGTAAGCAAAATACAGTTATCAGCTTAATTTTTAACAAGGAAACGGAAAGACTACCTAAAGAAATGATAGTTAAAATATTTAGAACTAAAAATGCCGATAACGAATATAATACTTTAAAACGATTGAAGAAACAAAAGTTATTAATCCCCGATATAATATTTTATAAAAAACCTTATCTATTCCTTGAAAAAGCGGAAGGGGTTAATTTATGCGATTACATTAACGACAAGTTAGTTGATGTTTCTGATTTAAACGAGTTAGACGCTGATGTTAAAAAAGAGATTATTATATGTGTTGAGAAATTAGCAGATTGGTTTACTCAATTACATACAAATAATACGATTGGGAAGAACGAGCTTTCAGAAATTATAGTTCTAAATAAAGGCGACACTCGTCTAAGAGATTTCGTATATAATCCTTCAAATAACGAATTGTATGGTATGGATTTCGAAGAATCTTACGAAGGAAATCACATTGACGACATCGCATGGGTTTGTTGCTCTTTACTTGATACAAATCCCGGAATTTTTGAAATGGATAATCCTAAATCAAAAATTGATCTATTAAACCTCTTTTTAAAAAGCTATTACCGGAAAAACCCTACATTTCATTTTAATTTCAAATATTTCACAGAGAAACTTATTGAGAATCTAAATATTGTAATGAGAAGAAGGCGTATCAATTTAAATCTCGACAAGGAAAACTTCATAAAGAATATCTCAAAAGAAATGTAATTTTCATTTTAATTTTAGAAAGTATAAAAAGTTAGAAAGTTGAAAAATACAAATTTAATAATGTATACTATATAAATAAATTATAATTTTAGTTTAAAATATCTAGGAGAATTTAGTATGAGTGAAATTTTAGATGCTAAGACATCTTTAAAGAAGATGACTTCGATAATTGTAGATATTAGCGGATTGAATAGTGATTATATCCCCAAGCTCCAAATGCAACCCGAAAGCATTCTTGAAGCGTTAGAAAAATACGAAGATGAAAAGAACAACCTAATGAAAATTATCGAATCTAATAACGAAGAAATTAATTCTTTCAAGAATAAGATTTCTCAAAGTCAACGAGATATAGTAAAGTATGAAGAAGATAACGCTGAATTAATTAAAGAGCGCCAAGAATTATTACAAAAAATTCAGGAAAAACAAAATGATTTGAATGAGACGCGTAAGACCATTAAATTGAAACAAGAAGAATTAATAAGTCGGGATCAGCGTGTAAAAGAACTTGAGGATAGGTTGTTTAATTTACACAAAAACATTGAAAAATTTGAAGCAAAATTAAAAGCACTAGAAACTGAGCTTGAAAATACTTTTATAAAGAAGGAAAAATTCGTTCAATCGTACGAAAATAGAGTAGCTGCCATGAAAATTTTAATTAATAAGAAATACATAAACTCTTCATTATTTCAGTTTATCAAAGCCTTACAATTAGGAAGTGCTTTAGATTTAAAAAATATATTGCTTGCAATTGATATGAGAGAAGACCAAGCAAAAAAAATTATAGTAAAAATGCTCGAAGATAACGCACCAATTGACTATAATCCAACGGATGGAACGATAACACTAAAAGAGGAGGTTGATTTCTAATGAGTTCAAGTTTAAAAGATATTTTAGGATCAATTGAACAACTTGAAAAATATTTTGACGAATATCAGCAAGCCTTAAAAAAAAATAGCGAAAATATTATTCAAAATTTAAGCTCAACATGGAAATTGATGAAATTAGAGCACGATGATCTCCAAAAAATAGAAAATAATATTGAAATTCAAAAGAATGAATTAACTGGATTAAAAATTAAATCAGATGATTTAAATAAAAAAATTGAAAGCTTAAAATCTACAAAGAATGAATCGTTATCAAAAGTTTCGGAATTAAAAGGCACTTTAGAGAGAGTTTATGACGATCTCAAGACACCTAAAGCAGAACATGAAAACCTATTATCGAAGTTAAATACCATAAACGAAAAAATCGCTTCAAAAGAGTTAGAAAAGTCACAGTTAGACCAGAAAAAGATCGATAACGAAAACCGAGAGAATCAACTAAAAACAACGTATACAGAACAAAAGATGGAAGATTTAGAGTTAAAATTAACTCATTTAAAACGGGATAACTACTTTACATCGTTTTTAATAGAAAATTCTAAAGAAGATATTCCTGAGGTAGATATAATAGCCACTATTATGACTCAAGGTAGCTGTAATCTTGATGAGCTGAAAAAACTGCTTGATGTTCCTCCAATTATGGCTGTTAGAACTATTAAACAACTTGCAGTTAAAGGTATAATAAATCTTGACGAAGATACAAACATTATAACAATGCCATAACTACTATTTACTTTTTTACACCTTTTTGTTTTTTTATTTTTTTAAAATTTGATAATAGTTTGATTATTTATTATCCTCTTTAATCACTTTTTTTTAATTTTTGATAGAATTATAAATAGAAAAGGTGAGCAACCCAAACAGCGATATTACCCGAAAAACCAAACGTTTAAAACTGAAAAAAAATGAGC
>JAHLWV010000374.1 GCA_019057735.1 Promethearchaeota archaeon
AAAGATATGGTTTCATAATCGATTTTAACATTACTTTCGCTATTGTTGCTAAATACTAAAATATCCAGAAACAATATAAATATAAATGCTAATTAAATTATGTATTAACTAAAGAAGTCAAAATAGTAAATTAATAGAAAAGTGAAATAAATTTCAGAATAAACCCTAAAATTTATATGATTTAATAAAAAAATTATGAAGGAAAGAGTCCAAAACTGGTTAAAGGAAGCAAAATGGGATCTTGAAAACGCTAATATTCTTTTAGAAAATAAGAGATATAGCACAGCAGTTTTTCATTCTCAACAAGCATCCGAAAAAGCAGTTAAAGCATTATTATTTTATCGAAATTTAAATGGATGGGGTCATTCCATCAATTCCTTATTAGAAAAATATAGAGAGGAAGAAAAACGCCAAATAAGTACAATACAAAATGAAGCACGTGAGCTTGATAGAAATTATATAACTACAAGATATCCAGACGCTTTACCTGAAATTGCACCTCAAGATGCTTACGATAAAATAGATGCAGAAAAATCAATAAATCAAGCGAGTAAAATTTTTTATTTCGTGGAGAGTGAAATTAATTATTTCAAACAAGAAACTAAGGTGAAAAAAAATAAGTAAGAATACAGAGACCATTGATTACCTTACTGAATTTGTGAAAGAGTTGAATGGAGTTCTTTCCTTAGAATGCGTAATATTGTTTGGTTCAAGAGCAAGAAAGGATTTTATGTCTCATAGTGATGTTGATTTAATATTAATAGGTGATTTTAAAGAAAAATTTATCAAAAGAGGGGCTGTTATTTACGAGAAATTTGATTTTCGTGTTGGGTTGGATGCATTTTGCTATACTCCTAAAGAGTTTGAAAAAATGTTTCAAGAAGGTATTGTTTCTATCTTAGATGCTATAGATGAAGGAATATGTTTATTGGGTCGTGAATTTTTTAAGAGATATAAAAAGAGAATTAATAAATTAAAGAGTAAAGGACTTCGAAAGGAGCCACCAGTATGGATTCTACCTAAGTCTATGGCATAGATTAGATGGAAATTATTAAAATCTCTTTTATCATCTAAAGATAACTAATTTCTAACGATTCTTTAATTTTAACAATGGTTAAAATTAATTTTTATCAATTATTAGGAACAATTAATATTGACATTAGATAACCTTCTAATTATTTATAAAAAATTGGTAATTTCTATAAAATTCCAAAATTTATGCCAATCATCAACCTTTCCCATGGAGGAAAGACCCGCCCTAAGGTTATCAGGCGGTTCGCTCGTCACCGAGTTCAAGACATGCTTCATTTGTAACGCTTTTTGCATTACTTCGGAAGTCTTGAAGGATGTTATCCTGCTATACTTGAAAAAATCGTGAAGTTTAGACCAATCACGGTAGGGACTGCTTGGTTTCAAACGGGGCTTTATGGCGTCCCCGACTTGTGCAAGCAACCACTTGTAAATGGCTGGAATCTCTTCCTTAAACCCCAGACCTTTTCGAGCTATTACATAACTTGCCAACATATGAGTTGACAAGTTATATAACCGCGAATATTTATACTTGCCAATCAAAGAGGTGTATGCGGGATGCACTTTCTTAATGGCAACACCTCTCTTAAGGCATTTGCGTTCTAATAAGGCTAACGCTGAAGTTTTGAAATTGCTTAACTTTCTATTACGTTTTTTCCCATAGGAAAACTCTTGTTCAAAGGACAAGTCCTCGACAACGAGCCCTTTCTTTTTATTAATGCAGTAGTTTACCACATTATCCATTTTGTAGCTAATGTAATCCGCACGCTTATCCTTTCGATACGAGTGTAAATTTCTGAAGTAAATTTCGTGATAACTCTTGAAAGTACAAAGGTTGTCTACATTACTGAGAGAAACGAAATTATAGTTCATGTCAAGCCCGACTGCTCCGTTTTCAAATCCATGAAGGGGATCTGCTTCTGGGATTTCGTAGGAAACATGGGCGAAATATCGGATGCGTCCCTTGTAGAAGCGCCTGACCACTTCTACTTGATATAATTCTAAAGCAAGGATTTCATTGAACCATTTCTGTTGCGCGTAATTAACCGTGAAAGGAATTATTAACCATTTATTCCCTATTTCCTTCGAAAACGTGCGAACTTTTAGAGTCATGTCAGGAAGAAGTTTTAAGTTTAAATTAACTCCTTGTTTCTTGCCCACGCAACAAAACGAAGAGTCCCTTCTAATTCTAAATTCTTCCCTACTAATTTTTCTCAATATCCGCTCCCGGAACAACCGTTTCGTGCCAAATACAACGGGCTTAAAGCGAAGAGCGTTTGATTTATTTCGGACTGATGACAAACGAGAGTAAAGTCCTTTTAACCGTCTATCCTTCTTATCTTTTTCTTTAATCCAATCTATTTTCTTCTCGATCGTCTTAACTTGTTTAGTAAGGAATCTTTCTCGCTTCTCAAACCACACTTGTTGCTGGGCTAACTTGGCTTCGCAGTCGATTAGGATGCTATTTACATAGGGATTATTGTGACAAAGCTCCATTAATTTGGGTTGGATCAATTTCCGCTTTTCATTTTTCGGTAAGTCTACGTCCCTTAATCCGCACAATAACGTATATCCTATTCGCTTAACTTTATTGTAAATCGTGAAAACTTCGTGTAATTTGTGTTCTTGAGAAGCTGTGGGATGCAATCGGAATTTACTAGTTGTTTTCATCGAAATACTGTCCTTATATTAAAAATAGTTAAAAGCCCATTTAAAATTGGAGAGAGTAAAGATTTTTGCTTTTTTATAAAATTTTATAGAAATTTATAAATTTTTAGCAAACAGTTATTATAATATTAATCATAGATTCGCGAAAATTTAAAGTTATAGAGTGGTTTCAAATTGAAAGTTGGATTGTTTATATGTGATTGTGGTAAAAATATTAGCGGTGTAATCGATAACGGTAAACTGATAGAACATTTTAGCCAATATCCAGATGTCCATGTGATTGGGGATCAATATTTATGCGCAGAATTGGGTTTAAATAAAATTATTGAGGAAATTAAAGAAAATAAGATCGATCGGGTAGTTATTGCCGCTTGTTCATTTAAATTACATGGATTGTTGTTCAGAAAAACAATAGAAAAGGCGGGAATCAATAGATATCTTATATCCTTCGCAAATATCAGAGAACAAAATTCGTGGGTTCATAGTGACGAACCTGAGAAAGCTACGAACAAGGCAATCGACCAAATAAATATGGCAATTGAACAAGTTAAGCTTCTCATGCCT
>JAHLWV010000375.1 GCA_019057735.1 Promethearchaeota archaeon
TAGAAGATGGAGAAACAGTAGGTCTCCAAGAAGCTGCCTCAGAAATCATTTTAGCTGGACCCGATACGCTGGGCATTTCTCTTAATGAAATGTCTGGCCAGCTAAAACGAGAACTTCAGACTGCTGATCTGGTAATTGCCAAAGGCCAGGCAAATTATTATGCCTTAACCGAATACAGACCGAACGTCCCTGGCCAAATTGCCTGTCTTTTTAGAACCAAATGTGAGTTAGTGTCAAACGATTTAGGAGAAACGGGAAAAATCAATGTCGCCACCTTGCTTTAAATAAATATAAGATGTTAAGAGTCAATTCGCCAGATTTTTTAATTTTAGAAAATTTATCCTCCCATTACAATTCAAAAAACTTCTTTGTTTAGCTTTAGAAAAAATTTATATAATTGCGAGCCTTCTCTCTTTCTGTCATTCCCTCTCTCCCAACAACGTAGGACAGGCGTCTGATTCATCAGACCCGTCTTTCTTTTTTGTCATTCCCGCATTTAATACCCGGCAAAAAGCAAAGCCTGAATTTCCCAAGGCTTTAAATCTTAAACTTGGAAATATTTTGTATCGTTGAAACTTTTTGGGCTGTTTCAGCAAAAGCTGAAAAATAACTTTCCAGTGAAAATTAAAAGAAGTCTTGACTTATATTTCATTACACTATATAATATCAGCAAATGCTGAAAGAATAATATTAGGTGAAATAATGATTACAGAAAAAGAAATTATCAATAGTATTAAAAAAGATATACGAAATCTGTTTGAATCTACTGATTTTATCAAAGTAAATAGTATAAAGTCAGAAGTTAACAATCTATTCCCTGACCAGCAGGTTCAACCTGATTTAATCGTAGAAGTAAAGACTAAAGATAAAAAAAAGTATTTTATCGTTTTAGAAGTTAAATCAGCAGGACAGCCACGTTATACAAGAATGGCGGCAAATGAACTAAAATATATGGTTAGTAATAGAAAAAACTATTATGGCGTATTTGCTGCGACCTTTATCTCTGAAGAGTCTAAACGGATCTGCAATGAAAATGGTATTGGTTTTATAGATCTTGCCGGGAACTGTCTTTTTAAATTTAATAATGTCTATATAAGTAATGAAGGACGTCCTAATCTCTACCCTAATACCAGACCATTAAAATCAGTTTTCTCTACCAAATCCACCCGTGCCCTGAGAGTCTTCCTGTGTAATCCAAAAAAGGAATGGTTTGTAAAGGATATGGCGAAAGAAGCAAATATAAGTCTCGGACAGGCATCTAATATTAAGCAACGACTCCTGGAATTCGAATTTATTGAAGAAACAGGCAGTGGGAAGAATACTAAAATCAGGCCAAAGAAGGTAGAACTACTATTGGGAAGATGGTCTAATAATTACAGCTATCAAAAGAACAAGATAAGAAATTTTTACTCAATGGATGATGTAGAGGTTTTAGAAGGAAAATTGATCGATTATTTTAAAGAAAACCAAATACCATATGCATTTACCCTCACATCCGGGGCATCGAGGGTGGCTCCCTTTTTGAGATATAAAAGAATATTTACCTATGTAAGCAACAATATTGATCGTATAGCGAAGGATCTAAATTTTAAAGAAGTATCCACTGGCCCGAATATCTCCTTCCTCGAACCTTATGACGAAGGGGTACTTTATTACTTGCAGGAAGTTAACGGTGTAAAAGTAGTTTCTGATATCCAGCTATATTTAGACCTTCAAAGTTATATGAAACGCGGAGAAGAAGCAGCAAAGTTTCTTCTTGAGCAAAGGTTAAGAAAACAATGGTAATAAGATACGATTATGGCAAAAAAGAAGTTGATGCTTGTTTGTCAGTGCTTGTAGAACTTATGACTATTCTGGGAGAGTTTCGGGATAACATAGTATTGGTAGGCGGTTGGATCCCATACTTCCTCATGGAAAAAAACCGGCATGAGCATGTAGGTAGTCTTGATATTGATATTGCATTGGATTTTCAAAAAATATCCGGTGATACATATAAAACAATTCTGCAAATATTAAAAAGTAGAGGTTACGAAGAGGGAAAACAGCCTTTCATTTTTTATCGAACAATTCCAACTGAAAATGGTAGAAATATAACCGTAGAGGTAGATTTACTTACTGGTGAATACGGTGGAACTGGCAAATCTCATCGCACTCAGTCAATTCAAGATATAAGAGCAAGGAAGACAAGAGGTTGCGATTTAGTTTTTAAACAAAATTGCCTTTTAAAAATTTCTGCAAATATGCCAGATGGTGCGCTAAATGAGGTAACTGTTAAAATTGCTACCATTATACCCTTTTTGGTAATGAAGGGAATGTGTATGTGGGACCGATATAAGGAAAAAGATGCTTATGACATTTACTTTACAATTTTACATTATCCGGGTGGCATTAACGAATTGGTTAAAATCTTTCAACCTTCTAAATCCAATAAACTTGTGTGTGAAGGTCTTGGTAAAATTAAAGCGAAATTTAAAGATATAAATGCTCCCGGTCCTGTTTGGTTAACAAATTTTGAGGATATTGATGATGAAGAAGAAAAGGAAAGAGTTAGAAGAGACGCTTATGAAAGAGTTAATGTTTTTTTAGACGCCCTTGGGATAGATGAGTTTAAAGAAGGATAATAGGGAATATTGGAAAAAACATTGGGGTCTTTTTCTATCGATTCTCAAAAGCTTAACCGAAACGAAATTATTGAACTTTTTAGGGAGAATTTTAGTGAATAAAACTGAACTAATTAAAAAATTAGAAGATATTGAGTGGGAAGATTTTTCTCTACCGAGAAACCCTATAATTGCTAAAATATTCAGATTTGTTAGGTTAGCGGAAAGCATAGGCAGTGGTTTCCATAAAATGATTAAAGGATGGGAACAACATTATGGATTAGAACCAGGAATAGAAGGGGATTTTGATTATTATAAAATTACCTTTCCAACTACCCAGAAAACTGTGGAGAGAATACTTGATGCAATTAAGAACAATCCTAAAATAACACAAAATGAACTTGCAGAAATTGCTGGCCTTACCAGAAGAGGCATTGAATGGAATCTGGCTAAACTAAAAGAGAAAGGAATCATTAAGAGAATCGGACCCGCAAAAGGCGGTTATTGGGAGGTTGTTGAGAAATAAAAATGGTGAAATATTTTTCATCATTGGAGTGCCCGAAGGGAACGCGGCAATCTATCTCTCTGTCATTCCCACTTTCTCCTCTGTCATTCCCTCGGAAGAGGGAATCCATTTTATAATTAGGTGATAATAAATA
>JAHLWV010000063.1 GCA_019057735.1 Promethearchaeota archaeon
AAGCAGCAATGGAATCGCGAGAGATTCAAGAATTTTTAAAGCATTTCAAAGAAGGAGTTTACATCCCCAGAAGGATTTCTGCAACTTTCGCGGCAGTTCTTTTCCTAAGTGAGAAAGTGGGACGCGGTTTTGGCGAAAAAGTGTCT
The DNA here is from genome assembly GCA_019057735.1 of Promethearchaeota archaeon. The sequence goes on from JAHLWV010000063.1 coordinate 147, forward strand.
GTCATACGATTTGCTGATGAAGCCCAAATATTGCCCTTCGGGAACAGCTTCTACATGGATTCGGCAAGCGGGAAGAAAGGAGTTTTGGAAGACGCATCGCGAATGATTGTAGACAGAATAGGTAATAGTTACGGTCAAAGTACTAATATGGGACAAGCAATGGTAAAGGCTTACCAAGTTTTAACCGAATTCGATAAAATGAGTATAGGAAATCCACAACCTACTATGGTTCTCCTCTTAACCGATGGGATTCCAACTGATGGCGATGCTTTCCTAAAATCAATAAAGCTATTCGCAGAAAATCCAAATGTAGTGATATACATAGTCGGTCTTGGAAACCCAGACGACGAAATGATGATACGCGCGGCAGCTTTATGTGGAGGTGAATATTTCAAGCCTGAAAATGCCGGAGAATTATTAATTTGGTACTCAAAACGAGCTCGGGACCTTACCATAAAGATGAAAGCTCATAAAGATTAAATCCTCTAATTTTTTTTAAAACCCTTTTCTTGATACTAGTGATTGCACTTCAAGTCCTTGTAATTGAATAAGCTTTACTGATGTACCAGCGCAATATAAAATGCCTTCATAAGAAGGAAGTAATTGAAACCCATGAACAATAGTTTCATGGGCTTTAAAGGAAGTAATCCTCTGATTCTTCTCTAAATCATCAATATATATTTGAGTATAAATACTCTTTACTAGGTAATTTAAAGTTGGAAAAAAACTAATATGGTCTGCTCCACCTTTTAATAATTTTATTAGTGTTTTTGCTTTGAGGTCCCAAATACAAGAAGTATTATCCTCAGAACCACTTATCAGTATTTTCCCATCGGGAGTTAAATATAAACTTTTAATATTTTTGGTGTGTCCTCGTAATAAAGAACTTAATACTTGCAATTCTAAATCAAAAATGCCAATATTATAACCTTCAACAGTTCCAATTAAAAATCTCTTATTTGGAGTTATAATAAAAGGATTGAAGCAAAAAGAATCTAGATTTATCGTCTTTATCAATTCCATTGTATCTAAGTTATAAATTTCTATCCATATTATTTCCTTATTATTTTTATAATCAGATAAGCAAGAAATAAGAAAACGATCTTCTTCTGAAAGAAAAATTGTACTTACAATAGGTTCACCTGAAGGGGATTTTAAAGTGTTGACTAACACTCCAGAATTAAAATCCCAAACGCATATTTTCCCATCAAACGAGCTACTTAGAAGAAATTTTGAATTTAAAGTTAAAACTATTTTACTAATTAATTGCGAATGTGCCTTTAGTAAAAGAGAGAGTTTTCTTGATTTGTAATCCCATACTGATAAATAACCATCCCAATACCCGCTAATAACATACATTCCGTCAAGAGTAGTAGTTATATACGATATGTGATTAAATTTATATTTTTTATTATTTTTTTTATTTTTTCCTGTAAGATCTTCAATTAATTTTTTAGTTTTTACCACCAGTTCATTGTTAGAATGGAACTCTCTAATAAAAGGGACGCCTTTATGCAAGCCCATTAGCTCCTTACCTAAATCGTGTTCATAGATTGCTTGAAAGTCCGTTGTAGGTACCCTTCTTAATGCTGAGCTAAAAGCACTTAAAAAATTAGCTAAATTTTCCTTGGATAAATCAAAAGGATTTTGTATCTGGAAATCTAGAGTAAAATTACTAAAAACAAGACTTAATATTTTAAAGATTTGAGATTCTGAATCTGTACTGCTGATTGCGATACCAGATGGACCAAAATAAAAAACTATTGGAAAAATTTTATTATTAGGTGTTTTTGTTATTACCATTGTGTTAAAAAAAGTCTCATAACCTCCTAACTCTAAAGTTGGAAGTATTGTCTTTAAAGAACCTACCATTAGCAAATCAATAGACACATCATAAGAAAACTGATCCAAAAATTCATCTACATTTTTTAAGTGATCATTAAGGAATTTTTCATGGATGCCCTTGTACGCGCCAAACGAGCTGAGTCTTTTAAAAGCTGAAATGTCATAACATCTTATTTCCTTTAATATTAAAAAACTATAATTCCCATAAGCAATGACCCCGTTCTTAAGATCGAACTTACTACTAAAAAAATTTTTGTAAGCGGATATCATTATATTTAGGAAGTAATATGCTATAGTGTATTAATATGAAACATAAAAAAAATAGTATAAAAATTTATTTTATTTCAAGTGTAATCGAATAATGTCCTCTGTAAAATTTTAGCATTGTGAATATCAAAATCTCTTAACTTATTAAAAGCATCTCGACCTTTTAATGCTAAGGAAGCTAGGCTAGAAAGGTATGTCATCATATCTATGTAGGATTTCGGAAACTTGAACAATTCTAAATATTGGTTTAATGTAATCAGCCGAACATTACTACCATCCTTGTGTCTACGAATATCATTTTCTACTTTTCTAAAGGTAGCTGAATCGTACTTACCGTAAATTACGATTAATAATGGACGATCATCTCTTTGGTAAAATTTATTTAATTTGTTGATAACATGAATATTTTCTTTAGCTAACGCAGTAAAATCTATTGCAAATTCATTAATTTCGCTTAGTTTTAATCCAAGAGAATCTAACAAATTTTTGTCTATTAAAGCTTCTAATTCATCGTTCATGTTTAACCATATATCCATCCTATGCATCGTATTAGGGTAATTTGAGAACATTTCGTTTTGGAATTTAATACCGTTTTCTGTTAAATGAAGGTCAGAAATACCTTCAGCATGGATATGGAAAAGAGTTCCAATTCTATATTTTCTGTTGGTATCTGTAAAAGAATTTGCCTTGTAATTTTCTATGAGGGCTTCTATATACTTTCTTTCATCGCTCATGGGAAGTGACTTTAAAATTTCCTCAAGATTTTCAAATTGTTCTTCGCCTAAATTTCGCAAACCTTTTAAATAACCATAGTTGTAAGGAACTAAATTATCTAACTCTTTGTGGTAATCTAGCTTGTCTGGATCGTGAATAAGTTGCAGAATTCTAAACAGTATCGATGCTTCACGAAGAGAATTAATGTGTACATAACCTGCTTGCAAAAAATGCCATTTGATTAATGCAGCTGCTTGAGTTTGGAATTCCTCGAAATCTTCCCCGTTCTGTATTTTGGTATCTTCCATTTCCAGATTCATAATCCTTCCTTCTAATTCGAAATAAGCTGAGATAATAGTCTGTTTATATTCTTTTGATGCAGGATATCTCCCTTTAGAGTTTTACTTTGCCTGTTTGTAATAAAGTCCCCCCTCCTTTCAGGGTATATCATTTTAGAAAAGGCGTTTGTAGGAAATTTTATATCCTCTGCATCAAGGAAGGACGAATATAGTTCTTGCAAGGATTCAGTAACTCGAATCCAGCCAGTCTGTTTCTTCTTTTGTTCAAGCTCTAACAATTTAGAATTCTTATATAACGCTAAAAGATTTTTAACATCTTGAAAATTGTCTTCGTTCTTTATTGAATTGAGAGTTCTATATTTTAGTTTTCGATGTTCTGAAAGGCCCGATTGAGTCGCTTTGGATTGATGCCATGTGGTCCACCCCGAGATTAGAGAACTAAGACCATTTGAATCTAAATCTGGAAAAAGAACAGATAATTGTTCAAAGAATCCTTGTCTATTCATGGGACTTTTAAGTACAGTCCTGTAATCTTGATAGATATCAATAATAGAATTAAGATCACTAAGTGATATATCACCAAAGTATCCTTTTATCAGTGCATCTAGTTGTTCCTTGGTTTCTAAAAGATAATTTTCCTCGAAGAATTCTATAAACCTTTGGCGATCAGGATCGATATCCTTCTTAATAATGCCTGTATTCTTAAAGGTTCCAACCAACAATAAAGGCATTACTGTTATGGTGATGAGACCTCCAAGCATTGGACCAAAGAATGGGGTGAGCATGCCCGCAATCGGTACGCCAATCATCGCGCCAATAACACCAATCCCTAGAGCGTTAATTATTATCCACTTGTTATTCTTTACAACATCGCTAACCTTGCTTGCTGCACTCATAACGGGGTTAAAATCTTTGCTAAACATTCTTTTAAGCGAAATTTCTTCGGAAAAGCAAAACGTGGTTAAGGTGGCATATAACAAAGAGGTTGGCGGACCGATGAACTGCGCCACGCCGAAGCCTACCGCGCCTAAACCAAATGTAAGAGCCTTAAATCCTTTACCGAGAGCAGTCATTTGTTCCTTCTGTAGTTCTATCTGTAAGTCAATTTCCGCTTTGTAGTCGTTAAACGAGTTGAGAAGGTCTTGGACCGTGGGAGTTAAACCTTTCGAGAAATATTTCGCGTCGAGTTGCTCGTATAAGGACGCGCTTCCAGATTGTTGAGAGCTAAATAGGTTGGTAAAGGGTCCCGTGAGCGTCTCTCTCAAGCTCTCTGCGACCGAGCTGAGCACCATCTGCATCATAGCGTCCCCTCCAGCGCGCCGCACCCATCCAGAAACCGCGCTTTCGATCCAAGGGTCTATTAACACTTCTTGACCGATCTCTTTGAGCACGGCATACGCTACGCCCGAAGCGGTAAACCCAGCGGTGGGTTGTAAAAGACCCATAAGCGTTTTTGAAGCGGACTTACTCAATTCTTTCGTAGCGGTATTTGCGAGGCTTCCGGTTAATTGGACTACCTTTCCGACGCATAAAGTAGCTCCCATGGTAATGGCTGTGGAAACGGCGGTAACTATTATAGTGTAAATTAGCTCGTGATAACTCATCTGAGTCTGAGTCGCGAGATTAAATTGGTAGCTGTACTCGAATATCGCGGCTTCTATAGCTTGCGCGGTTGCGATTTTGCCTACTTGTTCCGAGGTTAGGTCTCGAAGGTCTGCTACCGAGCGATACTTCTCGACGTTCACCCGGAAGACCACGTAATAGGACCAATTGTCAAAATTGTATTCTGGCGAGTTTTCTTGAAGCCTTTGCGAGTCCGATATCACATTCCCTAAAATCGTCGTTAGCTTCGGCTTTGAAGTAATCGTGAGAACGCCCGTAGATGATTCGAACTCAAAGTCTCCATTCTCTAGTTTAATTACGAGTCTGGGCGACCAACCTTGCGAATAGTACATTTTACCTGGGAAGTCGCTCCATAAGACGTATGCGTCTATAGAATCTATGTCGGCTTTTAACCCGATATCCTTGTCGAATAATTGAATTTCTACCCCTAAAGGATCTATTTCTTCTATCGGAACTATTTTGTAAATCGAACCGAAATCTTCCAATTCATCGGAGTTTTCCGACACGAAAACGGGATATTCGGTGTAAAATTCAGGAGCAGGGAAGCTTCCTTGGGAATCTGCGAAAGACATTCTTGGAGAATAGGCGTCTCCGCCGTAATCGATGGTAGGAACGATGGTATCGAGAACTATGTCTCCGTTTTCGAAGGTCTCTTCTTTAACTTCGTTCTCAAGGTAATAGACAGAGCTCTCTTTGTGGTTATACTCGCCGATTCCGAAATTCGTTAATATTGGGTTTAAAACGCCGATCTTCGAGAGGAAACTAGTCATCAAAGGCTCGTCGTCCGAGTACCCAGCTAAATTTCGCGTAGAGAGCCAATAATCGAGATTTGGACGAGTGTACGAAGTAGTCGCCGAAGAGGCTTTAGGGTCTGCCAAGTTAAACTCGCGAAGAATTATATCGCTGCTGTAAGAATGCTTATCTGTCTCCAAAAATACGGGAGCGTAAACTCCGCCAATAGACCCAAATACTGTAAGGGGCATCACATTGCCATACATGTCGTCGAACCAGAATTTGCCGCCTAAAACTTTCTCTCCCTCGGAGCTATCCAAAACGAAGGTACGATGTGCGATAAACTGTTTTCGCTCTATAATTTTTATCGATTGGAACAAGAGATTCATGCTAAGATACCCTAACATAAATCCTACGTGGGGTAAACCGAAAGGAGCTCCAATAACAAAACCTACCCCCCCCACTAGACCTGCGACTTCTTGTTGTGTGATGTCTTCTGCCATAGTAAGAAGGGTAACCTCTTCCTCGAATTGATTGGTAGCCATGGTTTCCGCGATGTAGATTAACGCGCTGCTATCGCCCTTGAAGTTCATTGTGAAAACATCGAACAACACGTCGCTAAAAATAGGCTCGTTAAAAGTGCCAACTTCTTTGTCGCTTTCTTTGAAATGGATGTAATCGTTCTCGACCGAAATACCTTGGTAATTTTCGCTCCAGAGCACTTGTTTTACCACGGAAACCGTCTTAGCGGGGTGGAATCGAGAGTCTTGGTCGTAATCAAAACCAATTCCCACTACGTTATCGTTTTCATCCATTATAAATACTGTTTCGTAGATGCTATCGTCGCTACTATCGTAATAAAGGTAATAGCCTTCTCTATCTTTCTCAGCCAAAGACATTAATTTGTAATCGTTTATCCAGCGAGTACCATCAGCAGGAATCGATTTAATAGCTTCGATCGAGTATGAATCTAACCCTTGTCCGTCTTCAGAATATACTCCTGGAATTTTTCTACGAAAACCTCGTACTCGTGAATGTTCGACTTTTTAGCGATGCTTAATCCTTGTTGCTCGATGCAATATACCTCCAGTTTGTACTTTCCTGGGAGCACGGGAATGTTAGCTTCGTTCAAATCGACTTCAACGAAGAGTTCTCGCTCACTAAACGGTCCTTTTATCGCTTTGGACTTAAAATCGTGTACTCTACTGTTAAGCATGGAGTAGGATACGAAACCTTCGTTAAGCGCGAGAGGGTCTAAAGGCGTTAATTTTGCGTGGAAATAATAAATCTTATTGGTACGAGCTGAAAGCGAAAATTTCATTACAAACATAGAATTAAACGAGAAACTTTCTAAATCGTTAGGGTCGTTTACGAATTCTAAGGAGTCGTAATCGAAATTGAGAGCGTTAAATCTCGCTTCTTGTGGCAATCCTGCGAAGGAAGGAGTAGGACAAGTAGCAGGAATCGTAGAAACGTGCCACCAACCCACGATCGTAGGAAGTATTATCAATAAAATTACCATAAGAACTGCCTTTAATCTGAAATTTTTGTTGTGGATGTATTCTTCTTTATTTTTTATAGTTCGGTGCTTAGCTTTAATGATTTTTCGTCTAGCTTTAGTTATTAAAGAAGGTTTCGAAACATTTCGAGAAACTCTTCTTTTTGGATGCTTTTTCGTCAAAGGCGCGAAAATCCAACCGACTAAAATTACACAAATAAAAGTTATTAGAGCCTCCCAAATAGCGTTAAATACGAACGCTTGAAGGAAGGTAGTAAATAGCCCTAGTATCAACACAGAGCTACAAATGATTTCTTTTAAATCGTTGCGAGGTTTTTGAAACAATTTTCGGAGCTTATACCTGAAACGAATAGATTCTATCGACCTATCTCTATTTCGCGCTTCTCTAAAAGTAGGCTTGAAGAGAAATACCAACGCACACAACGGGAGAAAGCAAAAGTAGGCCATCATGTTATCGTTTTGCAACATGTTAATCATAAGAGGGACTAAGGTCAAAAAAGCAAGCGCGTATAACCCTCCTTTTGTCGCTCGAGAAAAGTTTTCCACGACTCGCTTAAATTGTTTGATGTAAACCCATCTTTTTCTAAAATAAGAACTTTTTCCGTACCAATCTATTTTATTTAACATTTCACATCACATTTGATCGAAAATTTAATACTTTTTTAGTTTGCAAACCTCGTTATATAAAAGAAAAACTTGAAGAATAACAATAGAAGAAACTTGATCATTTTTTTTTCTGAAATTTTTGTTTTGTGATATATGTTTAAATTTTTATTCTATCTTTTATTTAAATCTTGTGTTAAGAGCAACACATTCCAGATTTTTCTGGAATCGTTTTGTGTATAAAAAGGCGTTTTGTACCCTCAAATTGTTTTACAAAAGAAAGTAGAAAAGTGTCTTTGTTTTTACAAAAGTGTCCTTTTTTTTGACAATCTTGTTCGCGTTAAAAATATGTATGATTAAATTTTAAGTTAAGTTTAAATAGGTTTTACAGCACTTTTTCTTTGAATTAATAAGAATTAAAAATCTTTGAAATCTTAATTTTTAATTTTTTCTTTATAAGTAATTAATTGCAAGTAAAGAGGATAGGAAATACACTTAATCAACAATGTAAGTATAGTATGCAAAAAGAGGTAGTTTTATGTTATGACCTTATCAGGAAATGGGTCTGAAGATCACAAAAATGTTTATAAAAAATGCGTTCAGGTTCGATTAGCAATTATTGAAATGACAAACGAGGAAAAAATAATTACGATCGGAGATATCTCTAAGAGGACGAAAATATCAAAAAGGGCGGCGTATAATTACATGCAAGAACTAGAGAAAAAAGGCGAGTTGGTAACTACTAGACAAGGCGATAGTAAGAAAGGCGAAATATTACACATATGTTTGACCGAATACGCTATTGACGAAACTTACGATAGAATTTTAGAGAGTCTACCCGAAAACGATAGAGAAAGAGTTTTGTCAATTCTCGAGAAAAAAGTTAAAAACAAGAACTCTAGAAAAATTATTTAATATAATCATTTTGCAATTTATTTCAGGAGATATTTTATTTCAATTCATCGTTGATTTTTTGACGCAAATTTTTTAAAAACTCTATAGTTTTTTTAGAAAGAGTAAACGTAACCTTATCTTCGCCCATTATAATCGGTCGAACGAGCGTCTTTATTAAGAGCCCTTGTTTAACGCGCACACCTAAAGCTTTCTGTAAGGCAGGGTACTTACGATTGAGGTCTTTGCTTATCTTGTTCATGAAACTGTTAGGGTGGTTTGATAAGTATAGAAATAAGGTAATATCGTCCCAAATACTTTCTATAATAGGTTTTTTCTTAGGTGGTTTTGTTTTTTTCTCCATGATTAATTAAAAAGTAAGAAATATCCTTGAAATCTTACCTAAGAATAAAATTTAAATTATTTAAGTTTAAGTAAAATTCGAAATTAACGCTAAGTATAATATAAGTAAAGTTGATTTCGAAAACAACTTTATGTATAACATTTATAAACGATGGTTTCCATTTTCTTTTATTCTCTAACTCTTCTTCATTTATAATCTGAACAGGATGGCCAGAATGTAATGAATCAAATTTTTCCAATTTTTCTTTATTGATATAATTATCCTTAAGAATAGTTACATATTCATGACATTTAAAACATACTTTTAACCTTATTTAAGCCACCTCCTTTCCTTGTATTAATCCTGATTCACTTAAATTTAGTTTTTATTATTTTCCTAAATTCTTTTAAAAGGAGAAGGGAAAAGAAATATGAGCAATTATAAAAAAATCAGGGAGAGATTAAACTCGCTAGAGTTTAATAAAGGGCGAAATCCAATGTTTAGCTCAAATTATCTTTGAATAAATTTCCCTTCCTAATTTTTATAAAACACATGCAGATATTAAAATAATCAATTTTAATTAATTTTTGTAGAAAAAGCGAAAAAAGAGAATCAAAAGTAATTAAACCGATAAAATTTATAGATCTACTTTTACTTCCAAAGTCTTCTTTTGACTATTCTCTAACTATCAAATATATAATACATCCGATAAAACTAGTTAATAACACAATTAATAACCACACTACAGCATTCATATCTCTTTTCTTAGCATCGTTGTAAACCCATACAGCTATAGCTATTGATATTACACAAATAATGACTATTATAATAATTACACTAAACCATGTAATTGTAAAAAAAAAAATAGTCTCTTGAAAAATCATTTTTATTCCTCATTTATGTCTTTTTTAATATTTTAAAATTATTCATTCTTATTATACCGACAAAAAATTTAAATCTTTGCAAAAAAATAAAAAAAAGAAAATAGTTAATGAGATAACCAATTATTATTTAAGTAAATAAGCAAAAGTTGAATTAAACTGAATTGTTAGCTTGTACAAAATCGTAAAAAAAAATGCTTTGATCCTCGAAATGGTTTAAATACATTTATTTCTTTGTTTGGACTCCAGAAAAATTTGACTTTTCAAGAGAAATCTCGCTTTTATTTACTACGAGATATTTTTAAAAATAATTTAAATTATTAGTGTTATTAAAAATCCAATAATTAATTTTATAAAGACAAGATTAGGTGAATCTAAGTTTTTACATAATGTTAAATAGATTTTATTTTATTTTTACTTAAGAAATCTTTTAAAAACGCTTCCCCAGAACAAGTTATTCAAAAAACTATTCTATCTGATTGTTTTCTTCCGAATATACCTAGAGAAAAAAGTAGTGCAACAGGTTTTTTACCAACGATATATGTTTCTGATGCTAATTTAAAAAATTTTTCCAGGATAAAATTAATAAAAAAATAATAGTTAATATTTTTAATTTTGTTGTGTATTCTTGTTTAAATATATGAATTATTTTCTTAAAGATCAGTATCAAAGGATTTAGATGTTAGAAACCCCTTGAGCTGAATCTTATCTTTC
>JAHLWV010000376.1 GCA_019057735.1 Promethearchaeota archaeon
TCACTCGACCACCCTCTAACCAAGCTACTCCATTAGAAAACATCTTTACTCTTCCCAATCCAATTAATTCCTTCATTTCTTCTTCAAGAAAAGCTCCATAAACCAATTTATCATCCTCATTTAACCACCTTTCTATAACATCGGGGATGTAATCATCTCCTTCCCATATATCTTTACTTATATCTAATATTGCTGGTATATCTTTTTCTGTTAAATCTCGGAAGAATAATTTCATAATATCAACTTAAAATAAACAAATTGTTATATTAAAATAATACGAGCGTATTTAAGAAAGTTTTTTGTATAAGTTATAATATATTATAAAGACCAAGCTAAAATGAACTATAATACACGCAAATATACCTAATGCAAAAAGGAGATAAGCGTTATAGATTCCTAAAAGAAATGAAAATATAAGGTATGAAATCAGGATTTTTGAGTCTTTAAATCTAAACCATGTATGAATGTGATAGAGCGAAAAAATTAAACTTGAAATCATAATTGTTGAAATTAATTCTAAATTTAGATGGTTTAATAAAAACCCTATAAGATAGTAACGAAAAATTAATTCCTCCATTATCATAGTCAACGGAAAAAAGACGAGTAAAACTATTTTACCTTCTTCGTTCAAAAGTGCCTTGATAACATCGTGCTGTTTCATTTTTTCTTTATTTTTTTTACCGTACAAAAATGATTCCATCGCTTTTCCTGAAACTAAAAGAAGCACTATCCCTATTAATAAAAATAACAAAATCTCTAAGTTAATCTCGCTTACGGTGAGAAAATCGGCGTAAACTCCAAAAAATATTGGAATAATTAAAACTATAACTATTGAAATTATAGCTAAATACTTTTTTCCTAATTTCAATTCTTTAAAACCAATCTTATATAGAAAATTATAGTAAATTGAATTACATTTAAGTAGTTGAAGCTTTCTAATATATATTATTTTAATCCATAAAAATTAAGGTTTAAAACTTGTCAGAATTGTTTCGAAAATTAGAAAATATAGTTAAGGAGAAATATATCTCGAACAGTCTTTATGTAAGACACGCCTATTCGAGGAATGTAGACCCCGTATTGCAAGGAGTCCCCGATTTTGTAATTAGACCGAAAGATGCAAAAGAAATTTCTGAGATTTTGAAAGTTGCAAACGAGGAAAATATTCCCGTTACACCTCGTGGTGGCGGTGATTGTGAATTTGGCGGTAGTAAACCAATTGGAGATGGCGGCATTGTCTTGGATTTAAAACGTATGAATAATGTAATTAATTTAGATCAAGAAAATCATGTCGTAACCGTTGAGGCAGGAATCTCTTGGGCAAAATTAAACGAATACTTATGTCACTATGGATTATACACTGGATGTTTAGGCCCAGGCTCCGGGCTGACCGCGTCAGTGGGAGGCGGCATTTCACATCAATCGGTAGGAGGCGGTGGATGCGCAAAATACGGTTCGTGCACAAATCAATTAGTTTCTTTGGAAGTAGTTTTACCAACAGGCGAGATTATTGAAACTGGATCTCAAGCAAATAAGTTTTCAAAGTTTCCGTTTAATAGATTTGGAAACGGACCAGATTTAGCAAGCCTTTTTTGCGGCGATAACGGTATTTTTGGAGTAAAAACAAAAGCTTCACTACAAATATTTCCAAAACCTCCATTTGCGAATTATAAAACATTTCTCATGCCTCGAAAATCTGAGGAAATATCAGCAAAAATTTTCACTGAAATTAGGCGTAATGGGATTGATATTTACGATTCGATGTATTTTATGGATTTATTAGTAAGAGTAGGTACAGAAAAAGGAATTTTTCCCTTATGGGAGAACTTAAAGAGAAAAAGGGGCACAATGTTTTACACAGTAGAAGCTAACTCAGAAAAAGAGCTTGAAGAGAAAGTTAAACAGTTAGACAAGATTTTTCTACAAAATAAAGCAGAAGAATTAGGACCAGAAATTGCAGATGGGAACATAGGGAAATGGCACTACGAAGAGCAGGGACATTGGTTAATTGCACATAATTTATGGGGTTTAGTCCCTGGTTTTACGGCCTTAGACGCAGAATGTCACACGCCAATTACCGCTTATCCCGGAATTTTAAAAGATGTAGAACTTTGGGATTTTGAACACTCTAATGAAATGGAACAAATTTTAAAAGTTTCAGGAATGCGACCAATTTCTGGAGCCGGACCAATTATATTAATTGGAGATCACAATGTTGAGTTAACAACCGGATTTACAAGCTTCGAAAGCTATATTGATGGAAAAAATTATGAATTTCTTAAAGAATTAAACATCAAACTTTGGAAATCGCTACTCGAAAGAATAACTAAACACGGAGTAACGTGGTACATGGTAGGGGATATTCTCAGTAGACTTTTGGTGGAAATTGGAGCATTTCAGCCAGCTTATTTAAAATTCATGAGTTCTATAAAAAAAACGCTAGACCCGGAGTTTATTTTAAGCAGAGGAAAATTTAATTTCTGGGGAGAAAAATAAAAAGTATATATCATTAGAAAAAGAAGAAAAAAGATGTTTAGTAAAAGGACTTATCTTGAAGATAACGTGGGGAATATAGTTAAAGTAAAAGGGAGAATTTCTAAAGTAATCTGGCAACATATGACAGCTCTTATTAATTCTCATCCACACATGAATTATTTCGACTTAGCTGATAGTTATCAAATTATAGTTTATACTAAGGACCAGATTTCTTGTGAAGGTCAGATCGAAATAACTGGGAAAGTTACGAAGCTAGAGAGTGATTACAATAATCCTGAAGTTAAAATTAGCGATAAATTTACTGAATATCATATAGTTGCAGATTCTTGGAAATGTATTGAAGAATGATTAAAAAATGAGAAAGTTTGAAAATAAATAAAATAAAAATAAATATTTAAGTAATTTATAGAGCCTATTATAAAGTGTTTTATTAAATTATTAAGAGGTTTGACAAGATTGTCTGAAGTATATAAAAAATTAGAAAATATTGTTAAAGAGAAATTCATCTCTAATAGTATTTATGTCCGGCACGCGTATTCAAGAAATGTAGATCCCATTTTACAAGGCGTACCTGATATAGTAATTAGACCGAAAGATGCTCAAGAGATTTCAGAAATTCTTAAAATTGCAAACATTGAAAATATCCCCGTTACACCTCGTGGAGGTGGGGATTGTGAATTCGGTGGAAGCAAACCTATAGGGGACGGTGGAATAGTATTAGATATGAAAAGAATGAACGAGGTTATCAATT
>JAHLWV010000377.1 GCA_019057735.1 Promethearchaeota archaeon
AATATATTCTCTCGTGCTAGGCGGTAATTTCTATGCCTTTTTGGGGCATAATCATATCTGCGTGCTGGGTCTGACTCCAATCTCATCGCAAGGTTATACCAAAGCTTGATTAAGAGCCCATTTTTGACGCAGTAAATTGTTGATTAATAAACTTAGGATGTAAGCAATAATTTTGCACGTCTAATCACGGGTTATCATAAACGTCCTCGAATTTGCTAATGTTCCGTCATCGTTTTTCCCAAGTAATAATAGAAAGAACAAACTAAAAAATTTAATCAATTTTTTTTTTTTTACTTCTGGTTTATCAGAGTTAATAGTTCTGTATAGGATCCTAATAATTGTTTAATTTTAGGATGATTTAACCCATCCTTAGGAAGTCCTTCAAATATAGCCTTTCCATCGTTTAAAACAAGCATTTTGTCTGCCCAATTTTCTATAAAAAAAAGATTGTGAGTAGTAAATAAAATTGTCATCTTTTGTTCTTTTTTAAGGGTTTTAAAAATTTGTAGGTGGTTATAAATTGATTTAAAATCAAGATTTGCGAAGGGCTCGTCTAATATTAATAGTTTAGGCTTCATTACTAATAGCCCTGCTAAAGTAGCTCGTTTTTTCTGTCCCCAAGATAAATCGTATGGCGAACTTTTAGCATATTGCGATAAATTAACAGCTTCAAGCGCCCATTCAACTCTCTTGTTCACTTCAGGCTCTTCAAGACCGAGATTCCTTGCTCCAAATCCTACATCCTCTCCTATTGTTGGGGCAAATAATTGATCGTCTGGGTTTTGGAATAAAAATCCGATTTTTTGCCTAAGTCTCCATAGTTGTTTTTTATCTCTAGTCAAGAGTTCGTTGAAAATTTTAATAGTTCCAGATTTAGGTTTTAGTAAACCAACTAATAACCTAAGAAACGTAGTTTTACCAGACCCGTTATTCCCTGTTAAAGCGTAGATCGAATTTTCTTTTATGGTTAACGATAAATCGTTAAGAGAAAAATTTGAGTTATACTCAAAATTTAATTTTTCCACTTCTATTAGACTAATAATTGTAAAACCCCCATGTATAGCTGTTCTAGATTGATAAAATAGATGAAAGAAATCATAATAAATACAAACACCATTACTATTAGTATATCTGCTAATTTTACCTTCTTCGAAGAAAATGTAATTTTTCCGGAAAAGCCCCTCATTTTTAAACTCTCGTATAGTTTTTCGCTTCTTTCCATATTGTGTACTACATTCTTTCCCATAATGAATCCGTGAGTTTTGAGCCTTTGCCAATACGATGTAAAGTTTTTTCCTCTTAAATCTTGTGCTTCCAGTACTTTTTTGTTAGATCTTGCGAGAATTGGGATGTAATGAAGCATGATAATTATACTCCCTACAAAAAATGATGGAATTGCTCTTAGTTTAGTTAATGCTTCAATAAATTCAGAATACGTTAAAGATGTTAGAAAGGTTAAGAATACAAATGCCGCCCCAATAATTCGAAAAAATAGAGTTAAGGCGTAAGCTAATCCTTCTACATAAATATTTAGTGGAATTCCAAGGTTCAATTGAAAGAATACGGTGTTTCCAACGTAGAATGGAACAAAAATTGTAATAAGAAGTATGAAGGGAATTAACGCTTTAAGTTTTGAAAAAATCTTTAATAGATGTAGGCGAAACACCAAATTGAAAAATATAACAAAAATAATAATCGTAATTACTAAATAAACATCGTTTATAATAAGAAAAGGGACAACTAAGATAAAGGGGAGAATGAATCGAATTAAAGGATGGATCTTATTTAAGGAATTTTTCTCATCTTCGTGTTTGAAAGGTAATTCTATATCCAATTTATTTTCTCTCCTTTATTTTCTATTATTTAGCGAGGTCTATAAGATTAATCGTTACATGAAACTCAAATGGCTCCAAATTGATACTTCATATTAATTTATAAAATTATCATATCGTTTTTAAATAATACTAAATTATGATAAAATATTATTCATACCAAAAAAATTAATCGATAATAAAATATAGGTAAATAAAAAATGCATATACCAGATGGATTATTAGATCCAATAACAACTATAGTGCTCTGGATTGTTACAATTGCTATTATGATTCTAGGATATTTTAGAATGGGCAAAATGTTTGAAAAAGAAGATTCTGAAAAGATGATTCCTTACATTGGAGTATTGGCAGCTATTATTTTTGCGTTTCAATTTGTTAATTACCCTGTTCCTGGAGGTACTTCCGGTCATTTGGTTGGAGGTACTCTAGTAGCTATTATTCTTGGTCCTTGGGCATCAGTTATAGTATTATTTTTGATTTTAGTTATTCAAAGTCTTTTTGGGGACGGAGGAATTACCGCATTGGGACCGAATGCCTTTAATATGGGGATAATATGTGGGATTGTAGGATTCTATATAGTGGTGTTGCTTGTAAGGCTTTTTAATAAAACATCACTGAAAAAGGAATTAAAAGTTACGATCGCAACTGCTATAGGATCTTTTATCGCTATTGTTTTAGCCTCTTTCATATGTGGTATTGAAATTGGTATTAGTGGAACGATTCCAATTGAAATTGCTGTTCCGGCTATGGTTTTTTGGCATATCCTAATAGGAATTGGTGAAGCAATAATTTCTGCTCTTATTGTGTATTATATTTATAAAACGAAACCCGATTTTATTACAACTGAATCAATACTGAAGGTGAAATAAAAATAGGGTTACTAAAAAAATATAAATGGCCTCTAATCACTATTCTAACCGTAGTTGCTGCTCTTATGGTTGTCTTAGCAGTAGGTTTTACAATTGGATTTCTTTCTGACAACCCTGACGGATTAGAAAGAGTTTTAATAGATTATTATGGAGAAGAATGGCTTGAAAATCTATATTCTCCGTGGATTCCTTTCTTAAGTTGGATTACTAACGATTATGTTGCGGGGATTATCGGTATTGTTCTATCTATAACTATATTGATGGGAACTTTCTATTTAATTACTCATTTGAAGAAAAGGAAATTAAGCTAGGCTGGAAGAATTCTAAAAAGAAAAAAAAACAATCAACCTTTTTTTTATTTTCAAATGATTTCTTGATAGGTTATTAACACTCATTTAAATTAGATGGTTATATTTTAAATTCGTGAACTTAATCTTTTTTATAAAATCGGCAACGGTTGATATTGGGAAGTATTTGATTAAAGACATCCCAGGATCATCTGGAAGACTTGACGTAATCTCAAGATGTATTT
>JAHLWV010000378.1 GCA_019057735.1 Promethearchaeota archaeon
TGTTCTTGAAAATACTTATTTAAATTTAAAATCAGCCGCAAAATCAAAAGAATAAATTTCTAAATTTTTATTTATTATTATTGTTTTTTTAATTTTTAACCTATAACTAACTAGTACTATTGAAAACCGATTTCTTTTTAATTTAATAAGTTTAGTATTTGAAGAACTATCACTTAATATTGTTAAAAGATATATAACACTAGCTAAATTTTAAATATAGCAGATACAACTATAATGTTAAAAACATCTTTTTTTTTTTTAATTTAATAAAAAAAGTACAAAAATCAAATTAAAAAAAACACAAAAAAAATGGACGAAATATTATGACAAGAAAATTAACACGAAATACAAAACGACGAATGCTAACTCTTCTTTCAATGTTAATGTTAATGAATATTCCTTTGTTTTTCCCAACAAATTATTTGAATTCAAACGATTCTACTACAACGCTAGAAGAACAATTTAACATTGAACCTTTAGCGCTAAGTAATGGCGTTGGAGATGACACTTGGTGGAATGCATCTTATCAGTGGAGACAATGCATAAACATTACTAACCCTGGTGTATACAATCTAACTAACAATTTTATTAGCGTGTCTTTTGATTATGCTACATTAGTTGCTGAAAGCAAGATGCAATCTGATTTAGATGATGTGAGAATTGTAGAAAACGGTGAATTAAGAAATTATTATATTGTTAAAGATTATCCTTCAACTAATACGGCAACCGTCTGGTTTGAAACAAATTCTAGCGCAAATTTATCGGAATATGATACTTATCTGTATTTTGGTAACAATACGGTTGACCGTGCTACTAATTATTACACTAGTAATCATCCTGCTGGAACATCTTGGTGGAAATTTGAGGAAGGTTCAGGTACGAACGCTATTGATTCGTTAGGGAATTACAATGGAACTTTTCGAGGAGGCCTTCCAACTTACGAAAACACTGATCCTGCTATAGGAGATTGGAACCTTGACTTCGACGGCTCAAGTGATTATATATCTATCAATGATAAATTCTTTCAAGGGCAAAACATAATAGACGAGGTAACCGTTAGCGTATGGTTTAAAACGACATACAAAGGCTCGAGTTATAGTAGTAATTGGGCTTTTCTTGACTTCGATCGATCTGAATACTTTAATTTTTATATACATGGTGTTGACGGGAGAATTGGGTTTTCCAGTTCAGCGACAGGATACGGTACTAATGATTTTTATGGAGATACCCCAGGTTTATGGGATGGAGCATGGCATTTTGCGTGTATAGTTTACAATGGAGCAGAAAAAATAATATACATTGATGACGGAGCTTTTAACGGAGCTTTTAGTACTAGCGGAGCTTTTGGTACTGGTACTACAAGGTATGGATTTATTGGTGACGGCTCTGAAGCCTCAACCGACAATGGAGCAAGAAATAACATTTATTACGATGGAGAAATGGACGATCTTAGGTATTTTGATTATGCTGTTTCGCCAAACGAAATCAAATGGTTAGCTAATTATTATCCTTTAACAACAGATTTGCTGGCCGTAACAGAACGAGCTGCGACAGTAACAATTATAGTAAAGGATATCGATGGAAGACGCGTTCCAGGAGCTGAAGTCTCCTTATGGGAAAATCTAACACATATATTAAATATTCCAAGTATAGGGGTGTTTACACAAAATAGTTCAGCAGACGGGACTGTAGTTTTCACTGGTGTACCGTTTGGAAAATACAACATTACTACTAACTATACAATAAACTCTGTAACATACAAAGAAGAATATGTATATGATAGTAGGGCATTAATTGATGAGGAAGTGGAATTTAAAGGATTAATAATAACTCATACTATTTATGTAAATCTATGGACAATCGATTTTGAAATTGATGATTGGGACGGAGATCCATTAAATTATGGATATATTAACGTTAATGAAAGTGGGGAAGTAATTGAAAAGCTAACGCTTGATTTCGATGGAAAAGCAACATTTCGGTGGTTGAATAGCAGTTCTGGTTATAATTACACGCTATATTACGATAATGCAGATTACTCAACTTACAATCCTACTCTCCTAAATTGGGGCACAATAACTCGAAAAGATATCAAAACTACATATTTAGTACATGAAGAAAATACAGATGAGCCAAGCGCATCAACATATTCTGTTAATGTGGACACATTCCTTGAGGGTTCGAGTTATGCTAATCCAGGTAATAGCACAATAATTGATACTTCTATTAATTTAGCTAACATGGATAATATGACTCAAGTGAGGATTTGGTATTTGGATGACACAGGTCATAGATTTAAAGAATTAAAAGACTATAGTGGTTTAGCTACTACTGATACTTTTACATATCAAACCAAAGAAGAAGAAACATATGAAGTATACGGACTCAGATTAGAGATTGATGGTGAAAATTCAACTGCATGTAATGGTGTCATTGAAGTGTCTCTTACATATGCATATAACCAATATATAAGAACTCAGATGTCTAAGTTAAATATTAAAATTATAGACGATACAGAAACAGTTCCAGTAGAAGGGATAACGGTAAGAATTGAAAATAATGAGACAAAAGAACTCGTTGCTGAGCTAAAGACCGATAATAATGGTGAAGCTTATGGTCAAATTAATGATAATTTAGGATTTTGGTATAAAACAGGTTGGACTTATAATTTTTCTCTATGGATCGTTACGGAACAACGTAATTTTAGACTAAATTATTCTGAAGACCCTTTCAATCCCAATCTCCTACGAACTGATTATAACTATACACTTAATAGTGCTTCTTCATTAATATTCGAGTTAGACTTGAATTATCAAAATAGAATTTCTGAATTTAAAAATGGAACTCTGTTTGCAGATGTAGATCTAATATGGGGTCAAAACATGAGCTTTTCTATTAATTTTACGGCTTCATTGGATGGAGGTGCTAATTGGGCGGGTGATGATGGAGTTGGTAGTACTATAACTTGTTCTATAAAAAGCACAGAATTTGGGAATCCAACTCTATTTGAGAGCTCAATGACACTTATAGGAAATGGAAATTATTCGATTGAAATTAATTCAAGTCAATTTTCGGCAGGAGATTCTGGGAAATCATATATCGCTGTAATTTCTGGGACAAAATTGTATTATAATAATCCACAAAATGAGGCATTTTTAATCTTGATACGTTCTTTACCGACGGGCATGAGTGTTCATAATTATACGACGCTTAGTGAATTACCGAGCAACGA
>JAHLWV010000379.1 GCA_019057735.1 Promethearchaeota archaeon
ATGATTTCAATTCAAAAAGGGGAGGATTTACTCTCAATTTCCATAAGCACCATCTTAAACTATAGGAAAGACGAACCCAAATTTCAAAAACTTGTTTTAGATTGGAATAAGAAGATACTAATTGATATTGCAGATTTCTATCCACTTGAAATTATATTTCATCGCAATGAAATTAAATTTAAAGTAAACGATATCGATAAAAAAGTAGATCTTAAAGTTAAAATGAGCATTTACTCCCTTTTAGATTTGGCTTATGGAAGGATTAGCCCCGTAAAAGCCGTTTTTCAGCGTAAAATAAGAATTAAGGGATTGTTGAAATTTAGAATTTTATTAAAGTTTATGAACATTTTTCTGAAAAGTATGCAAATGGTTGCTTCAGACCCTAACAACAAATATTACGAATTAAATAAAGAGACAAGGTAAATTGGTGAAAAAAAACATATGACTGAAACAAAAGAAAGAAATTTGTACGAGAATATAAGTAAGGAGGATGTGTTTAGAAAATTAGGGGAGATATTTGGAGATAAGAATGTAACAGATAAACCTGTAGATTTATATCCTTACTCATACGATATGACCGAGTGTGAACCTCACATGCCTGATTTCGTTGTTATTCCTGAAAATTCAACTCAATTAATCGAACTGGTGAAATTTTGTAATCGGAATTCAATACCAATTGTACCTTACATATCTGGGAATAATGTTGGAGGTCTGACAATTCCTGAACATGCTGGTGTTGTCGTCGATTTTGGTAAGAAAATGAACAAAATTCTCCATATCAATGATAATATGATGTATGCTCTCCTAGAACCAGGAGTAACTTTCGGAGATTTAAAAAAACACCTAGATGAAAATTATCCACATCTAAGATATAGTTATCCATTCGCTCCACCTTACGCAGGGGTAGTTGGAAACGTAATTTTGAGTGGTATGAATAATCTCTCGTGCAAACTTGGTTCAATGGGAGATTCTATCAATGGACTAGAAGTTATAACCGCTGATGGCGAACTTATTCGAATTGGTTCTTGTTTTTATGGGAAAGATACCGCAGATGACGATAGTTGGTGGAGTAGATACCCAATGCCAGATTTAATGGGTTTATTTATCAATTGGCAGGGAATGACGGGTTTAGTAACCAAATGCGCAGTGCAATTATGGCCAAATCCCCCTTTTAAAAAAACCTATCTTGGAATTGTTTTTGGTTTACCTGATATAGCACCGGTCATAATAGAAGTTGGAAGGACTGAAATTGTTGACGATATTTCCGCAGTAAGCATAGAAGTTGTAAAAATGGCAGCAGAACTTCCAGAACCGGTAAAAATAGCCGGAGAACCCGATTTTGCAGGTCTTTTTTCAATTTCGGGTAAAACAGAAAGCCTTCTCAGAGCTAAAGAGGATTATTTGAAGTTAACTATAGAAAATTTGAAGAAAAAAGGCATAAAAATCCTTTTAGTTGATGCTGATGAGTTTACAAAGTTATTCAGTTTAAGAGTAAGATGCCATTTAGATCTACCAGCAGTAATTTTATCGTTAGTAGAATATTCAGGATTAACATGGTTTGGATCCTATGCTCCAACTCATAAACTCGAAAATTTAATACCCAAAGTGAATGATCTGTTTATAAAATACAAGGTTCCTCCATTTATTTACATGAAAATTATGAAACATTCTCACTATGGAATTTTTCGACCCATCCTTAGATATAATAAATACAAAGATGAGGAAAAAATTCATAATTTACTAAATGAGATTGCAGAATTATGCATCGCTGAGGGCTGTATTCCTTATAAGACGCCTGCTTGGATGACGGAAAAAATGCGTGAAGTAATAAATCCAGGTTGGCTAAAATTATTCGATAAAATTAAAACTTGCATTGATCCAAATAATATATTTAATCCCGGAAGATGGAACACATAAAGTAGTATATTTTTCCTAATTAAGAATTTTTAAAAATTCTGTTAATTTATTCAAATAAAGGTGATATATTAAATGATAGAAACAAATATAACAAAAATGTTCGGGATAAAACACCCGATTTTTAGCGCTCCGATGGGACCTTTTTTTACCCGCGATTTAGCTCTAGCTGTTAGTGAAGCTGGTGGTTTAGGAGTGTTATCAAACGTTAATATTACTGGCACAGACCCCGTTAAGGAACATAAGGCCAGCATTGAATATATGATTGAACATACTGATAAACCGTTCGGTCTCAATATTCTTACATCTCGGAATAATCCTGGAGTGAGACAAATGGTCAGATCATTACCAAGGATAGTAAAGAGTAATGTTAGAATGCGAGATCAATGTACATATTGGCTGACTTCTGCAGGTTCTTCAAAAACTCTTGCAGAATCGAAAAGTTTTATAGAATTAAGAGAAAGTTCAGAAGTTAAACACTTTCACGTAGCTCCAGCTGTATGGTTGGCTCAAAAGTGTGTAAATGCAGGAGTGGATGGAATAGTGGTGACTGGTACTGAAGGTGGAGGGCACCAATCATATGAGAGAGTCAGTACTCTTGTTCTGCTTCAACAAATTAATAATAAATTCCCTGATTTACCAAAAATTGCTTGTGGGGGTTTTGCAACGGGAGAAGCTTTAGCTGCTGGTCTTTCACTAGGTGCAGGAGCAGTCGCAATGGGATCGAGATTTATAGCAAGCAAGCAGAGTGAATTTCATGAGAAATATAAAGCATTAATTCCTCCTGGAAATCCGCAAGATACAGGGCTCTATACTGGTTCGTTCGGTCCTATCCGTTTATACAAAAACAAGTATGCATTATCGCATCCAGCACCTTCCTCTAAAGAGGAAATGATCGCGTACGAAAACTCAATATCTCCAGAACAAAGAGCAAAAGATATGGGTGCCTACGACAGAGTATATAAAGGAGATATCGAAACTGGAGCCGTTCTACTCGGTCAATCAATAGGAATTATTGATAGTATAGACGATGTCAATGATATTATTGAAAGAGTAATGAAACAAGCTGAAATTATTATTCGAAAGAATCATTCCATGCTGAAATAAGACAGGATGTAAATCTAAAATAATCATTTTTTTATTTTCCTCAATAAATTGAAAGAATAACCGATTTGAATGAACTAATAGAAGAGAATGAATATGCTTAATATAGAATTCCCGGACGATTTGATTTCCTTATCGTTGTATAATGTTTTCAGTTCGAGGAAGGATGATAGGAAATTTATAAAACACGCGAAAGATTGGAATGCAAAA
>JAHLWV010000380.1 GCA_019057735.1 Promethearchaeota archaeon
GATTCAAAATACGGTTCTTTAGAATTAATTATAGCTCGAATTTTAAAATCAATATCTTCCCTAAAAATTAACTCCGAATTAGGTTCAAAACTCATTGCTGGTTGTTTCCAACTATTTTCGCCTTCGTTTTCAAGATAATAAAAGAGAGCATCGTCTTCGTTGTATTCGTCTTTAGAAACTCCTATTACCAAAATTACTCCTACATTAGTGTTGAAAGACGAAATATCTGCGATAATACCTTTAATCTGTTCTTCAAAAATATTAGTAGAATTATCGTAAAGACTAGTACTTAGCGCGTAAATTATGGAAATCGGTTTAGAAGCGCTCTGTGGGCAAATTGCTCCAACATATAATTGATCTTTTACTAAGAATAGTGTTGTAATAGAATAAAAAGCGGGAAGTTGCGTTTCTGATTCTTGTATATATCTTAATTTGTGATCAAAAGAAAGTTTTACTATGTAATTTACATCGTTGGACGAGTTGCTTATACATAAGTATAATTTCACATTGTTTTCAATTTGAGTTTCAAATAAAAACGCTCTGAGTATAGGAACTTCAATTGGCTGAGGATAAGAGATGTCGTCGTTAATATTAATCGTTTGGTTATGCTCAAAGGAGCGAATATTATCGTTATAAAGATATAATCTTAGTTCGTTTGAAGCACCTTCTTTATTAAATAAGATTAAATCTATTCTATTGTCGTGATTCAAATCCTGAGATCGAATTACAAAATCAGAAAGCGAAACGCCTAAGTCAATAGTTCTGTTAATAAACCATTGATTCGTGAAATGATTAAAACTATAAATGTAAATTTTCCCACCTTCATCGATTAGAAAGGGATAAATGATATTAGAGTCGTCAAAACTTCCATAAGAACCGTAAAAATAAGTGTTTGGTCTTTCATCATATGTCAGATTAACGGGTAAATATCCTCTCTGTTGTGGTAAGAGAGAAAAAAAGGTCTCATTTACATCGTACCAATCAACAGTAAAAACGCCATTATTTGTGGTTGAACTTCCTAATGGAACCCAAATTTGTTCGTTAAAGTTGTAATAACTAATATCAACAGAGATATTGCTCTTTATCACATCTAAGATCCAGTTGTTTAGAAATCCGTTAAATTGGTGGGGGTCCGTTGAATAGTTCCGATTTTGGTCGTAAAAAAATATATCCCCAAAGTTTAACGCTTGATAAAGAGTATAATTATTTTCTTTATACACGTAAAGTTTTACATTTTCAATTTGTACATTATCTGCCTTATCTATAATTCGAGCGTAAAACCAGTTGTACCCTTCACTAAAGTATTGTGGCTCTAATTCTAATACGTAATATGGAAACGGCTCTGATGTTGGATTTAAAGTCATGCATCCTATTAATCCTTCGGAATCGCTGTAAATTTCAACTTCCTTTATGTTGTGCAGACTTAGATACTCGTGCTTAACGTAAAAATTGTTGTCGTACCAAATATCTTTTACATATCCCGGCGTGAAATAAAGCGTTCTATGTTCTGGATTATCCGTACCAAACATAATGTTTCCAAAATCTCCTCTTTTACCCATGATCCAATATTCTCTCTTAGTTTCTCCGATAGAATTTGGCATTATTCTTCCAAACGAGCCTGTCGCTTTTAGAGCGTCGTATTTACCTATATATCTAGGAGTAGATACACTACTTCCATTATTGTATTCCAAAATAAAACAAAATTCTAGTAAATTTTTGGTAGATTGATTTTGGTATTGAAACCCATATACATATTCATACCACTCCGGAGCAGAAGTAAGAAAGTCAAGTATGTTAAAATCATTTAATTCCCAAGTTTCTCCATTAAAGGAAAAAGACGATTCCCACCCTAAATCGCAGGTTACGCCTTTTAATAATAAATTAGTAGTGCTATTAAGAAAATTCCCATATCGTTCATCAATTGTTATTTCTTGGGAAATAGGATCAAAAACAAAAGGAATCAGAATTCCTTGCTCGGTAATTATTTCTTCAATGTGTATTATGTTCAAGTCTTTATATGGGATTGCTTGACCGTTCCAATAAATAACATTTTCGTAATAAAGGGTTCCGTTAAGAGTATATGCATCGTAAAACGAATAAGTAAGTCGATTGGATTCTAAATAATAATTTTGTTGAGCTTCAGGATTTTTAGAGCGCCCCGTGATGATTATATCATTCTCTAGAATTTTATTTATGTGAATTTTTACGCGATTTATTTCTTCGTTATTTTTTAAAGATAAACTTAAATTAGCGCGATCGTTAAAATAAACCGTTTGTTCAAACAAATGACCATTGATAGTCATGTTATTAATAAATGAGGGGCAATCTTCAATATAGAATGGACTATCATCTATAAAGGGATAGGAATTTTCAGATTCATCGAATAATTGATTAGAATCGTTTAAAATTATGCCATTTTCTATAAATTCTAACTTAAAATCATCTACTACGACCCCGTATTGAGATTTAAAAAATTTGTTACCAACGGTATAGAAAGAATTCAAAAACTCTGTTATTAACTTAGCATAAATATAATCGGTTGATGTTATAATTTCATCGAGATTTAAATAAACAGTTAAAGGGTCTTTCAAAACATAATATCTCTCTCCCTTATCATTGGAAAAGGAGAGAAAGTCATCGATACTAAACGAGTTCATATCAATCGTCGCGATTTTGTTAGGACTACCGATCTTTTCGTTAAATTGGTTAAATATTTCTAAATTTATCTTTACTGATTCTGACTTAAGATAGTTTATTACGTTTTTGTCATCAGTTCCATTTTGGAAGCTAAAAAAGGGATGAATCTTTAAAATAGTTCTTAGGGTATAATTTCCAGTCTGTTCAGAATATAAATTTGGCGTTATCAATCCTGATCTTCCTATAGGGTTTGGTCCATCAATCAAAAAATCTCCGTTCAAATCATGGTATCCAATGCATTCTAAAGTAGAATCTAGATAACTGATCGATCTTGGGTTTAATTCTTGAGACAAGTTTGCTGGCAAAAAATATTGAAAGTTATCTTGCGATTCGTTATAATAATAACCCTTGCTAAATGAGGAAAAGGCAACGAAGTCCTCCCTTTGATCAAGTTTAATACCAAAATCAGATAAAATATTTAAATCGGCGTTCGTAGTTCTTCTTTCGAAGAAAATAAAAGGATCTCTGGCTTTACCTAACGAATAATTTTGAAATTGACAACCTGAATTGTTTTCCCATTGGAATTCAAA
>JAHLWV010000381.1 GCA_019057735.1 Promethearchaeota archaeon
ACTTTTACGCTGATGTGGAATCTGATCTATGCTCAGGTTGTGGAACTTGCGTTGAAATTTGCCCAATGGAGGCAATAACGCTCATTGATGATATATCCTCGATCAAGCGAAAACGTTGTATAGGATGTGGAAATTGTGTTATTAAATGTCCGTCTGAAGCAATTAAACTTTATAAAAGAGAAAGACAATTCATTCCTTATCCGACAATGGATGACCTATACGATAAAATAATGGAAAGAAAAGTAAATCTTAAAGAAAAAGCTTTAGAAAGATAAGAAATTTTATACAAAATGAAATTTCTATCTATTCTTGAATATGAGATAAGAGAATAAACCTTTAAAAACATTCAATTATAGTTTGTATTTGTAATTCAAATTTTAATGTGATATTAACATGTATTCAAAACCAAAAAAAATAGGTTCAATAGAGATTAAAAATCGATTTATAAGATCGGCAACATTTGAAGGAATGGCAACTGAGGAAGGTTATGTTACTGATCAGCACGTCGAACTTTATAAAACTTTAGCTAAAGGAGGAGTAGGTTTAATAATTACGGGTTATTCTTATGTCCAAGAAAGTGGAAAGGCTTTTGACAAACAAATGGGCGTTTATAAAGACGATTATATCCCAGGATTAAGTAGAATTGCTGAAACAGTTCATAAAAATGGAGATAATTGTAAGGTTGCTTTACAAATTGCACATTGTGGGCATCAATCTAGATTTCTTGAAAATACAATAGCTCCTTCTGCTCAGGAGGAAAAGTTAACCAGAAAAATACCACGCGAAATGACTAGAGAAGAAATACGAGATACTGTTGATGCTTTCTCCCAAGCGATCAGAAGAGCAAAAGAAGCTGGTTTCGACGCTGTGCAGTTACATGGAGCTCATGGATATATCATAACTCAATTTCTTTCTCCTTATATAAACAAAAGAACGGATGATTATGGGGGGAGTATTGAGAATAGAACTAGGTTCCTTGAAGAAATTTATGATAAAAGTGTTGAGTTGGTTGGAAAGGATTTTCCAATCTTTATAAAAATGAACGGTGTTGATTTTATAGAGGGAGGAACTACTATAAGTGAGTCTACTGAGGTTGCTAAAAGGTTAGAAAACATAGGGTACGCCGCAATTGAAGTCAGTGCAGGAATATGGGAAGTTGCAAAATTAAAAAAGAAGGATCTTGGTTGGAAACCAACTTTTTTACCAGAAAGTCGAATCTTTATTGGAACGATGAATGAACCTGCTTATAATCTAGCTTATGCAAAAGAATTCAAGAGAGTTCTTGATATACCCGTTATCCTAATTGGAGGTATTAACTCCCTCGATCTAGTAGAACAAATATTAACTAATGAAAGTGCTGACTTCGTGTCATTTTCTAGACCCTTAATCCGAGAACCAGATCTTCCTAATAGATGGATGAAAGGTATTGGAAACCAAAAAGTAGATTGCATATTCTGCAATGGTTGTTTAGCTACGACAGTTACTCCAGGCTTACGATGTGCTAAATTACATGAGTCTAGTGCAGGTAATTAATTAAAGTTCGTAAAAATGGTAGAATAAATATGGGTAAATATGAAGAAACAGATGAAAAATTAAATACATATCTTCGGTTAGCTACTTTTCCCGTTGCCGTAAAATTACTACGGAATCCCAAAGAATTAAATGATATTAAATTTTTAAAAAAAACAGAAAAGCAAATAGCACTTTGTCAAATATTCAGTTATGCTAGGTATTACGGATGGACAATGGGGTGTGTAAAAGAAGATAATTTATGTCCCTTAGCCGGAATATCTCTTGGATTTGAAAAATCGTATAAACTTTTCGAAGAGGGTGCTTTTTTTGTGGGAAGATACAATGAGACAAAAGAAGCAGCTAAAAAAACCACTGCTACAATGCCAAGACTACCATTTGGACAATATTCTGCTATAGTTTCAGGCGCTTTAAGTCGGGTTGATTTTGATCCCGATTTGATTCTAATTTGGGGTAATTCTGCTCAGATTATGAGAATAATCCAGGGTTCTTTATGGAAAAAAGGAGGGAGAGTTTCAATGTCAACTTTTTGTGATGGAGTTTGTGCCGATACTATTTCAAATGCCATTCTTACAGGTGAGCTGCAGGTTGCGTTTCCATGTCTTGGCGATCGCCGTTTTGCTATGGCAACTGATACGGATTTAATAGCCTCAATACCTATGGGAATTATTGACGAAATAATAGAAGGTATGGAGAAGACTCACAGAGCTGGAACTAGGTACCCTATACCATATCAAATGTCGACCCCAGAATTCTTTGTAAAATTAAAGAAGCAATTAGAAAAAGTAAAAAAATAAGTCAATAGATTATTTTGAATTCTATTTCCTCTTTTTTCTATATCAATGAGTTTAATATACAATATTTTTAAACAAAAATTGTTTCTATATATTGTTTTAATTTTCTAAATATTGTTTAAAATTCAATATTTTATGAAGTGAGGAGATCAAAAATTCGAAAAAGTAAATTAATGTCCTTAGATGATGCAATTTCTACTTATGTTGAAGATGGTGATTTAGTTGGTTTTGGAGGACTTTCTTTTTGGAGAAAACCGATAGAAGCATGTAGAGAGATAATTAGACAAGATAAAAAGGACTTATCTCTTTGCACTTTTGTTGGAGGAATCGAAATTGATATGCTTGTAGCTGCAGGTTGTGCGTCTCAAGTGAGAGCCAGTTTCGTAGGAATGGAAATTTTTGGTATGGCTCCAAATTATAGGAAAGCTGTTGAGTCCAGATCAATAAAGATTTCTGAGGAAAGTGAAGCTTCTATTGCTTTAGGATTAAGAGCATCCTATTTGAAAGTGCCTTTCATGCCTTTAAAAGGTATTATAGGAACTGATATGCCAAAAGTAAGGAATGATATTAAACAATTTAAAGACCCCTTGGGCTCAGATACAGAGTTAATGGCATTGCCCAAAATAGATTTGGATGTGGCTATCTTACACGTTCCTTATGCAGATGAATATGGAAATGGAAATATTGCTGGAGCTGTTTGGATGGACGACGATATGGCAAAAACCGCTAAAAAAACGATTATAATAACGGAAAAGTTAGTCGAAACGGAAGACATTAGGTATCTAGCAGGGAAAGCACATTTACCAATGCAAACAACAACCGCGGTAGTTAAGGTCCCTTTCGGAGCACACCCTACAAGTTGTTACCCATTCTATA
>JAHLWV010000382.1 GCA_019057735.1 Promethearchaeota archaeon
ACTATCTTGTTTTCGAAATTAGGGGTATTTATATTCTAAGATGTAAATAGATGGTAAGACGAAAAAATTAATGTATTTTTTTTTAAAATTGTATGGAAGTTATAACAACCAATAGATACGTTCAAGTTATTTGTCCTGTCTGTAAGTCGAAAGATGTTATACAAATTCCTAAATCAGTAATAAACAATGCAACACAACTGACTACTGTATCAGTACCAAAAGGTAAAATTTGTCCGCACCATTTTCAATTGTTTTTAGACAAAAATTTTGTGATAAGGGGATACCAAAAAGTAGATTTCCAATTGAACCACGATAAGAACGATAAACAAAATAAGCTTGATTCTAAAAAACACTTTGTAAACAGTTTAGATCTCTATAAATCCAATGTTTTACATAAGAAAAAACCTAAAACTATACCAAGAAAGCCAGATATTTATAAAAATAAGAAATTTGTTGATTTAAAAGCTGAGATTAACTCGAAAATGACTTTAAAGGAAATATACGATGAATTTTGGGAATTTATTGATGAAAACAATGAAACATTTCGAAAATTCATTCTAAAAGATAAAAGAAGAAGGCTGATTTTAAGTATGAATGACTTTTCTCAAAAAACGGAGCATAGTCTTCTTGAAACTTCTCCTAAAATTTGAATTATTGGCAATTAAGGTAATAAGTTTTTTATAAAAGTAGTCTATATATCTTTTAATTAGTTATCAAATCTTTATGTTCAATTCATAAAGAATCTCACGTGAGAGCTTAGTTTAATGACTTTAAGCAGTCTAATTCAAAAAGAATTTAATAGGATTAAATCTGATAAGAGGACTTTAATATTATTGTTCACAATCCCAATGCTATTAATTATAATTTTTGGGCTAACTACTGGTGTCGGTCCTACTAAATTTTTTACAGCTGCAATCATAACCCGTGATGAAATGCCTACCTATGATGATTTTCCTTCAAATTCTACCGAGTATGATAACATTTTTATCTCGATAATGGAGAAAAATTCGACAACATGGGACCTCTATGACCAGTTTAATTCCACGAATATTGGAGAATATTACCAGGCTTTTAATCGCTGCATATATTTGCTAAAAAATGAGCTCATAGATGTTTTCATCATACTTCCACAAAATTTTTCAGAGTCGATCGCAAATAATTCTAATCCCGTGTTAATCTACTACATCGATGGTTCTGATTCTAGCGCTGTTGGTGCGATAGAAGTTGCAATTCAGGAACCACTCGCTTTATTTAGGATGGAAATTAACATGATAGAAAATTTTACTATTATGGTCCCTCATCTGGAATTTGGCGTACCATCGTGGGAATCTCAATTATTAAATTACGCGTTATCTCTAATTTTACCAATAATTATTGTAGGAACTACTATGAACCTTACATCCTTATCTATTGTTTCAGAGGGTCCACTACCAAGAATGCTTATAACTCCAACAGCAAAGAGAGATATAATTTTGAGTAAGCTAATAGCAAACACAGTAATAATGATTATGCAAGCCACAGAAATATTTATCCTGACCTCATTTTTTGGTTTGTATAGCTTAGGCTCACTCTTTGATTTCTATCTAGTTTTAATATTGATTGGGTTTTGTGGAGTTGCTATTGGTTTATTTATTTCAGCAATTAGTCCAACTGAACAGGGAGCTAATCAGATGTATCTAATGATGTTTATCGTGATCATTATTTTCTCAGGAACATTATTACCCGCAGAGTCTTTAGGAGGAGCAAAATTTCTAGCCGATGTTCTACCATTAAGTCATGCTTCAGTATTGATTACTGATATCACTCTAAGAGGATTACCAATAAATTTAGAACACGTGTTTTTCATGCTAATGATTTCTTTAGTCTTTCTTACTATTGCCTACATTGGTTATAAATTTAAAAAATTGGAGGTATAGATAATCATTAGAAGTTTAAACAAAAAAAATGGTAAGAAATTATTTCAAAAAAACAGTGTTCTAAGGTTATTTAACCAAATTAAAAAAGAATTTCGTCTATTATGGACAGATAAGTTTAATATTTTCATAGCATTAATTGTACCTCCTCTCGTTGTAGTTTTAATAGGAGCAACTTCTGGTAGTTCTGGAGTGCTTGCAGATCCTATTGATTGCGTTGTTGTTTCCTATGATTCAAACACTTTTATTGAAGAAAATAATTTTACAGAGTCAAATCGGGATGATTATAATCTTAAATATGTCGAGGCTGTTAATTCTTCTAAGTTATTGAATCTTGTCCAATTTTTTAACGCTACTGAGGAGATATATGCGATGGAAACCGCAAGAAGTTACATGATTTCTAAAAGGATTGAAATTATTATAGCAATTCCTGTCGATTTTTCTGAATTACTGAGTTGGGGGTATCCAGGTTTAATCGATTGCATAACAGATTCATCAGATATCAAAAAAATTCAAGTGAATTTAAATGCCGTCTACGATTCGATTAAAATTTTTGTCTCTCAGAATAATTTAACACCTCAATTTGAACTCAATGGCTTTGAGGAATTTTCGATTCCTGAAAACTACAGCTCAGGATATAACAATACGATGGTATTAGTTCTATCTTTTATGATAATAGGCGTTGGTATGGTCTCAACAATCTTAATTATCGTTCAGGAAAAGCCCGTTGCGAGATTATTACTCACACCAGTCAAAAGAATTGAGATACTATTAGCAAAATATGTAACCTACCTTAGCGTTTTAATCGTTCAAAATATTTCGCTTGTGATGGCCGCTTTAGGTTTTGGTTTATATTTAGTAGGAACCGTATTTGATTTATTTCTAGCGTTATTCATTTTAGGTTTTGCCGGTCTTACAATTGGTATTTTTATTAGTACTTTAAGTAAAACTAAAACCCAAGCAAATCAGTTATTTTTTGCAACCTTTCTCGTTTTGATTCTTTTAAGCGGAATTTTTATCCCCATTGAAGCTATGCCCATTTATCTGCAAGCTATAGCCTATGTGCTCCCGTTATCTCATGGAAGTCCTTTAATTACGGGAATAATTACTAAAGGAAAATCAGTATTTGGTTTTGATTTCTTTTCTCTTTTAGGAGTAAGTCTTGTTCTCGTAGTGTTGTCATTTATTTTGTTTCAGAGAAGAAAATACGAGGTGTGACATGGAGACTACTGAGAATTCGAACAACACAATGGTATTAGTTGAAAATTT
>JAHLWV010000383.1 GCA_019057735.1 Promethearchaeota archaeon
CTTGCTTTTACAATGGGTATTGGTCCTAACTGGTATAGTTCTCTTATTGACGTAAATTTTCCCGAAAATCGAGGTACCATGATTGCGGTGGGCTCCTTTATTGACACTATAGGGCGAGCATCAGGTGCCATTATTGGCGGCTTCGTGGTTACCATGACAGGTAGTTTTTCTGCTACAATATTTTGGTCCACGCTAATTTTTGGACTAATTTCGATTTGCTTTTGGGTTCCCCTCTTCTTCACTGCTGAAAAAGATTATAAAGAAATAAATAGAATTATGAAACAACGAGCAGTTCTGTTAAGCGATCAAGAAGTTAAAGATGAATAAAAACATATCAATCTTTACATACTAAGATATCGACAACGACATGGTATAAATGTGGACCATAACTTTTTACAAATCTTTTTGATAATAACTCGCATTTGTAATTACTTGTTTCCGCAATTTCTTTAAATTCATTGAACAAATTAAGGTAATTATCTTTCGTAGCAACACCTTCATAGTGAAAGGTTGTTCCATTCTCCTTTGTTAAAGTTAAAGCTTCCTTAATGAAATCTTTTGGAGCTGGAAAAACACCCATAATCACTCGGTCAGCTTTCACTCCAGATTTACTCAATTTAATAACCTCGCTCTTACTATCGCCGTTAATTGGGACAATTATATTATCGAGATGATTAGTTTTGATATTTTCAGTTAAAAACTTAAAGGATTCAAGGTTGAGCTCTATGCTATATATTATATTTGGCTTCGAATGTTTCGCGATTGGCAAAGAAAAGTATCCAATTCCCGCGAACATGTCAACAATTACCTCATTTTCTTTTACTAATGTTGCTAAAAATTTTCTTTCGTTCAGATTTCCCATACTAAACATTATCTTAGTAAAATCGAATCTATAGATAACTCCGTGTTCTTTATGTTCCACAATTGGATTATCTTCTCCCACTAAAAACACGATATTTTCTGGCGTTCTATATTTTCCTTTAATTCTGCCCATGTTTAAATAAACGGCTCTAGTACTCGGTAAAAGTTCCATATACTTTTTTGCAATAAGGATTTTTTTTCCCAGCAATACGGGATTTAATCTTATTATTATTACTCTACCTATGGTTTGGAAACCCCGCGGAAGAACGGATAATTCTTCGTCGCTCAGTATCTCTCTTAGCTTTTCCTTGAAGTTCTCTTTAAATCCCATAAATGTTCAAAATTGTCAATTAATAAATCGAAACTTAAACCAAATCAAGTTAAATTATTATATAATAGTAAATCAAACATATTATAATAATAGAAAAATTTCTATTATCTAAATCTAAAATATGGTACTGAAAAATTAGTGGATAAAAAATGACAAGTTTAAATGATAAAGAATTTTTAGTCGACGAAAATAAAGTATGGTTTACTGGAGGTTACTGGCCTGAAGGCGTTCCAAAGCAACTTAAAGATGTGGAAGGCATTGAGATAACGCCGCTGTGGAAGGGATTTATTAAGTCAGCCGATGATTATGGAATATGGGACGAAGATATTTGCATATTTGCTTATGGTTCATACATGGAAAGAGTAAAACTAAGAAAATTATTTGAGTACGCAAAAAAGTTTGGTACGTTCCTTTACCATACGCTAGGCATCAGAAAAGGAGACGTCGTAGCAATTGACCTTCCTAATTCTATAAATTTTGTTGTTGCCTATATGGGTTGTCAATATATTGGTGCAATTGTACAGGGTATCAATCCTACATATAAACCAATGGAGTTATTACACGCTCTAAACATGACGAATGCGAAAGTTTTAGTACTAATGGATATGCTATATATCGCTGGACCTGCTACTATCCTTCCAAAAACTAGCGTTAAGTACTTGATACCTTCGAATTTTACCGATTTTTTCACTGCTGACGAGGAAACTATACAACAACTTGGTATTCCAAATGCTAAAGAAAAAATTCCAAATGAAACAGAGGATTACAAAATTCATTGGATGGACAAGATAATAGCCGAAACCGAACCAAAAGATATCACCGTTGATATTGACCCGTGGACCGATCCCGCAGTATACCTTATGACTGGTGGAACAACGGGGTTACCCAAAGTTGCTATGCTTAGTCATGCTAACCTCATCTCAAACTTATATATGATTAAACCGTGGACAAATCTCCAACCAGGTATGGTGACCATAGGATCTATCCCCTTCTTTCACAGCTTCGGACTCACGTGCGTAATGTCGGGAGCTTTATCTTTAGGAATGCAAATGCTTCTATTTCCAAAGCCCCCTTCAGACGATGTTTTATCCGAGACAATAAATAAAATTGATGCCCCTCAAGGCATTATGTATACTGGCGTTGAAATGCTATTTAAGAGATTGACTGATTATGTAAATGAAATGGGCGTTGAGGAGTATAACAAGAAGTACGATTTTACGAAAAAACTAAAATATGCTACACAAGGAGCGGGACCACTCCACGATTATGTTCGTGTTCCTTTTGAAAAAATCTTTTGCCCGATACGAGTTGGTTATGGTTTAACAGAAACATCTCCTGTAGTAAGTGTAGCACCATTTTGGGGACCAAATAAGGCTGGAAAATTAGGATTACCCCTCCCTGGTACCGATTGGGCGATTTTCGATTCCGAAAATTTTGAAGCTGGACCAATTTGCGACGGAACTCTTGAAAAAAATAATTTTGGCGTAGAACATACTGGTGAAATCTGTGTTGCAGGACCTCAAATCATGCTGGGTTATTTAGGAAAACAAAAGGAACAGGAAGATAACCTTAAAATGTGGGGCGGAAAACGTTGGCTACTTACGGGAGATATTGGATTTATGGACGAGCACGGTTTCTGTGAAATAAGAGATAGGAAGAAATCGCTAATAAAAGTTTCTGGCCATTCTGTGTATCCAAAAGAAGTCGAGGATTTAATGGGACACCATCCTGCGATAGATCAAGTTGCTGTAGCTGGATTGCCAGACGAAAGAACTGGTGAAAAGGTGAAAGCATGGGTCGTATTAAAGAAAGGGTTTAAAGTTGGAAAGAATATCGAAGTTGAAGATATTAAGAAATGGTGCTTGGAAAATATGGCGAAATGGAAAAGCCCAAGATTAATTGAGGTCGCTCGAAAACTCCCCGTGTCAATAACTGGAAAAGTACAACGAAGACAACTCCAAGAAAAAGATATAGCAAAAATGGAAAGCG
>JAHLWV010000384.1 GCA_019057735.1 Promethearchaeota archaeon
AAACATCAAGGACGTAGTGGACGCCGTTAACGAAAAAACCATGCTTTTTAAGGGTTTGACCGTACCAGTTAGAATTGAGTGCGATCCTGAAACCAAGCAATTTGAGATTTTCGTAGAAACCCCAAGCACAGCTTCACTCCTCTTGAAGGAGTTGGGAATAGAAAAAGGAAGCGTAAATAGCAGTGAGGAAAAATCGGGTGATTTAACTCTTGAACAGGTGATTACTGTTACAAACGCTAAAAAGGACATCTTCTTAGCTAAAACTTTCAAAAACGCTGTAAAAACGGTTATAGGAACAGCTCTTTCTATTGGTGCGACTGTTGAAGGTAGTAATCCAAGAGATATACAAAAAAGAATTGATGCTGGAGAATTTGACGATAAAATCCAGGGGGAGATGTAAAATATGAAAATCGACGATAAATTGTTAAAAAAATCGATTAACGCAGCTATAAAGCACTCTGTTATAAAAAAGGAGGGATTTAAAGATAAGGTTAGGAAATTTGACGAATCTATTGATTTAATTATTAATCTGAAAGACCTTAATTTAAACGACCCTAAACAGAGGATAGACAAGGAAATAGTACTACCTAACAATACTATAACAAGTGATAAACCCAATGTATGTGTAATAGCTTCAGATGAAATTCTATTAGAAGCCCGAAATTTAGGATTAGAAACGATTGATACTGATGGATTAATACAATTGAATAGCGAAGAGAAAAAAGTAAAGAAGAAATTCGTGAAGAAGTACGATTTCTTTATAGTCGAAGATAAAATGATGCCAAGCGTAGCGCGATATTTGGCTCGGTTTCTTGGACCATTAGGGAAGATGCCAAAGCCATTTCCAAGTGGTTATGGTATTGTATCAAGTCCAGAGGATCTAAAAGTAGCAATAGAACGATACCTAAAAATAATCAGAATTCAGTTGAAAAAACAACTTCTCATCCAAGTAAAAATAGGGAAAAAATCAATGGAGGAAGAGAGGGTCTTCGAAAATTTGAAAGCTGTAGTGGATTATATCGCTGATCAAATGCCCCATAAATACAATAATATCAAATCTATGTTTTTAAAAACTACTATGGGACATCCCATTAAGGTTGACGAACAATTTTTAAAGAGTATTGAGGTGTAAAAAAGTGATAGGTAAACATGAAATACCTCAATGGAAGTTGGATGAAGTTGAGCATTTAGTGGGTTTGTTTAAAGAATATAGTACTGTAGCGGTAATAGAGGTGGCAAAACTTAACGATAAGCAAATTCAAGAAATGCGCAAAACTTTAAGAGGAAAAGCAATTATAAGGATGTCAAAAAAGAGCCTTCAACTTAGAGCGGTCGATGCGTATAAAAAAGAATCCAAAAAAGAAAATTTAGATGAATTTACTGAGAGAATTCCTGGACAAGCTGCATTCTGTTTCACAAATCTGGATATCTTTGAGTTAAAAAAGATTTTTAATCAAAATGAATGGATGGTTCCTGCAAAACCCAATGAAATTACACCCGTTGATATTTGGGTAAGCGCCGGCGACACAGGCTTACCCACAGGACAGGTTATTAGCGAATTAAACATGACATTGCGGCTTCCAACGAGTATTCAAAATGATACCATTTGGATTAGAGAAGATACCCAAACGCATCATGCAGGGGATTTTGTTGATGTAAAGCAAGCTGCCGTTTTAAAGAAGTTGGGAATAAATCCAATTGAATCTCTTATAAAGATTCATTACGCATGGAGCGATGGCGAAATTATTCCAGAAGAAATACTATATATGGACATGGAACAATTCCAAAAGGACTTAACTTCAGCATATTTCTCTGCTCAAAATTTAGCTTTAGAATTAGGTATTGTAGACAAAGAAACTATAAAACCTATGCTTCAAAAAGCACACCGAGGAGCTCTTGGACTACTATTCAAATTGCCCGTATATTTTGAGGATCTACGGGATGAATACATTCGAAAAGCAGCCTCAAATGCTAATGCTATAAACGCGATGGTTCTTGGTGGAGATCTGCCAGTTGTTGAGACGGAAAAGAAAAAAGAGAGTAAAAAAGATGAATCCAAAGACGAAGATGGTGAGGAAGATGAAGAAGTCGGAATCGGAGGATTATTTGGATAATTAAATAGATTTTTTTACGAAATAAACTAACACAAATTTTAAAATTAATTAGATAAAATAAAAAAGAGGTTAAAAAAATGGAAACGATATATGCTGCCTTAATTTTGCATAAAGCACAAAAAGACATCACCGCAACTAACATTGAAAAAATACTAAAAGCTGCCGATGTAGATGTTGATAAAGCCCAACTTACAAAAGTTGTGGCT
Organism: Promethearchaeota archaeon; assembly: GCA_019057735.1. The sequence continues at coordinate 2,321 of JAHLWV010000384.1, forward strand.
GGACTTAAAGAGGCTGACATTGAAACGATTATTAGTTCTGCTGCAGCGGCTCCAGTAATGGCTGCCCCCGCAGCTTCTGCAGAACCCGCAAAAGGAGCGCCAAAGAAGAAAAAGAAGAAAGAGGAAGAAGAAGAGGAAGAGGAACCTACTGGCATTGGATCCTTATTCTAGAAATTCCAAAAAGCTAAGGCGTGTAAAGAAATTGAATTAGATTTAATTTTGTAATAAACTAAATTATTTTTTTCTATTATTTTTTTTCTACTTTATATTTATTTAAGCACTATTTATTTGCTAGGAAATGAATTATTCAAGTGAATGCCTACTTAAATCAAAAAGTTTTTTTAAAATTCAATTTTTAGTTTAATTACATTTCTCATTCGAGAAAAATTTATTTTATTTAAAAAGAAATTAGTCGTTAAAGATATTAACTGATGAACTATGGTAGGAAAATTCATAAAATTCTTTACTCCATTCGTACGGGTAATGCCTGAGATTAAAGCGCCGCAAAGAGAAGTAAGTTTCAAAGAAAAATTATTGTGGACTATAGTGGCACTAGTAATTTATTTGATTATGTCAAATATTCCTCTTTACGGAGTAAATGTTACAGAGACGACAGATTATTATTACTGGTTAAGAGTTATATTGGCAAGCAATCGAGGAACGCTTACAGAATTGGGAATTGGCCCAATAGTAACAGCAGGATTAATTATGCAGCTATTACTTGGTTCTAAAATTATTAAAGTTGATCTGAGCGATCCTTACGATAGATCGATGTTTAGCGGTTCTCAAAAAGTGTTCGCGATGTTTCTGACAATATTTAATATAGTTGCTTATATTGGTGGAGGAGCTTTTGGAGAGCTA
>JAHLWV010000385.1 GCA_019057735.1 Promethearchaeota archaeon
TTATAATAATAATCCAAATCAGAAAAATAGGGAATTGTGGCTCACCTATAACTAAAAGAAATGAAGATTGCGTTGTTTTATAAAGAACATTTTCTGTTGAAATAATTAAAGATACTTTAAAACTTCCATGGATATTATCTGGGATCTCAAGTTCAATTTCATAAATTCCATTTCCTACTTCTTTAAAATTACCTAATCCAAATTCCCATGAATATGAGATTGTAGCATTCTCAATATAATCGGCTGAAATAAACTCAGTCAAATTAATTCTGATAACTAAAGATTCTCCAGGATAGCTTTCAATTGAATCTTGAAAATCAATGGTATTAACATTTATTTCAATTTGATTAACTAATATCTGAAAATAAAAAGTTGTAGATGTGTAATTCGGATGTAGAAACCTAACATAAACAGAATTAATCCCTAAATCGAAATTAGAAAGATCACATATAACAGATGTGTTATACCAATAGTTAGCATTCTGAGTAAAATCTTGATTATAACTTCCAATAGCAAAAATAACACTACCCCCATCAAGAAAAAGTTTCTCTACATTTGCGAGAGCTCTTAATGATAAAGATAATTCATCATAATATGTAATTTCAATTAAGCTATTCGCAACAATTTCTTGTGAATCTACATATAACGACAAGTTAACTGTTTCAGCGGTTATAAAAAATTGAAATGAAAAATAGGCTTCAGTATAATTACCTTGCTCAAATTTAATAGATATAGTATTGATTCCTAAATTAAAGTAGGCTCCATCTATAATAATATCAGTAGTAAACCATGTAGGATAAGATACATTTTCATCAATGTCAAAAGTAAACATTTCACCTATTAAAGTTATATTTCCTCCGGAAAGAAAAATCTCCTCTCCCATAGCATACGCTTGAGCAGTAATAATTATATTCTCCTTAAGCATTACTTCAATTAGAGCGTTTTCGAGGATAGATTGACTATTAATTGATACATTAAGTTGTACTGATTGCTCTCTAACTAATAATTGAAATGAAAAGTAAGTTGTTGTATAATTTTGCTTTTCGAATTTAATTGAAACAGTATTAATCCCTGAACTGAAATTTGTCGCTGAAAAAGTTAAGGATAAATTATACCAATTGGCTCCATATTCAATGAAATTCGTAGCATAAGATTCACTATTCCAAGAAATATAAGCCTCATCAATATAATCCAAATCTGTCTTACCATAGGCTCTCGCAGACATTGTTATATTTTGTTTAAACATTACTTCAACTAACTGATCTTCTGAAATTTGATGAGAATTCAAGTATAATGATAAATTAACTGATTGTTCATCCACGAGTAGTTGAAAATGAAAGATTTTGTTTTGGTAATTATCTTTTATGAACTCTATTGTTATACTGTTTAATCCAGGAGTATAATTTGATGGCACTATTTGAATTGATGTGTTGTACCAATCTGATCCTGACTCAATTAGAGTTCTGTCCTGACTTCCACCTTGCCATGTTATTAACGCTCCATTTATATAATCTGCTTCAATTGTTGAGAATGCTTTTACTGAAATATTAATGCTTTCCATATACATTATTTCAAATAAATCATTCTCCAAAATCGGTTGAGAATTGATAAATACAGACAGATTGACTGGTTGCTCATATACTAACAATTGGAAATAGAATATATCAGTTTGGTATTTTTCCATTTCAAATTGTATCCCAATTAAATTTAATCCAGGTGAGTAAATTGATGGATTAATTTGAATTGAAGTATTATACCAAAAATTCGAATATTCATTTAATGTCTGTTCATAAGTATTGATTTTCCATGTGAAATTTCCTCCCGTTAATAGCTCGTCATCAATCAAGGCTATAGCTTGAGTAGAGATATTTATCTCTTCCATATATGTAATATCAATTATAGAATTTCGATGAATTTCTACATTATCAATATAAGCAGTAATATTGACGCTCTGCTCTACAATCTCAAATTGATAAATGTGCGTTTGAGGTTCAAAAGAAGGAGATGAAAAATTGAAGTTAAGCTGAAATATACCTAAATTATCTGTAAATGAAGTATCAAATTCAATATCATAATAACCACCAGGGGAATTTTCAATACTATAGAAGTCAGGATTTGATATATTTACTTCTACATTTGCTCCATCAATTCCCTCGTCATCTAAAAGTGAATAATATCTAAATTTTATTGTACTATTTGCGTGCAACTCTATATTATAATCAGACTGAAGTCGTTGCACATTAGTTTCCTCTCCAAGGTTAATTTTCAAAGTCAAATTATAATCTAAGAAACCTACTTTTGAAGATTCAATTAAAATCTCATAAAAACCATTTGATCCTAAATCTGATGTATCTAAAATGGTCTCATAAATTCCTAAACTAGCTTCTTCAAAATCTACCGTTCCCGAGGTCCAATTATAAGAAATTATTGCATTTAAAATGGGATCGTTGTTTTCAGAATCTGTTAAATTTACTTGTACTGGTATAACATCTCCAATAAACGCGTCAGTTATAGAATCAGAAATTGCATCATTAGGTTTAATAAGTGAGAATGAACTCTGATGTATAACTAAAAAACTTGAGTTTAATCCTCCTAGCGCCGTGCCATTAGACCAGAATAGTGTATAATCATATTGTCCTCCGGTTGTATTTGATGCATCAAAATATAATTCAGAAAAGAACACGCTTCCATTTGACAACGGCGTTTGTGTTTCAGTAAACCACATAACTCCCTCTGGATCATAAACAGTTAAATTAACTTCTGTAGAACCAAGATTCAAGGGAACCTCATTACTATGATTAACTTGAGTTTTGATTATTGTCGATTCTCCTGTAGTAAATGATGTTTGAGTCCATTCTCCTTGTTTTAATAATTTCGTATTTGAGTGATTCAGGTAATTTGGTGAAGTAGCTCGAAAAGTCCACCATCCAGGAAAAATTGCATAGGATGTATTAATTTTAAGTATAGTATCTCCAACTTTGCCATCCTCAAATGGTATCTCTTGTAGAGTGGGATCCAAAGCTGATATAATTTCCCAATTTTTTGGTTTATCGATGACGAATTCGATATCAGCATATTGATTGGGGATGTATAAATTATGATAATATTCCCAATAGATAGTGCTATTTTCTAATATTTCGTATAAAACACCTTCAGTATTTTGTTGATTAATCCTTGAT
>JAHLWV010000386.1 GCA_019057735.1 Promethearchaeota archaeon
CTTTAAATGTCCCTGTTAAATACTTACTATATTCTTTTGCAGTTTCTCGGTCCAACTTCTGTTCGGTTGATAATTTCATTGTAAAAAGCTCTTTTGGAACAACGAAGACTAAATCGTCGTTCTCTCCAACAAAAGTCGGCTCAATTTTTTCAGTTTCCATGATAATACTTCAATAATTTATAATACTAAAATTTTTACTTTACTCTGTCGTACTTGGTATTAATAGAGAGAAAATTAATTGCATGATTAATAATATTAGGGCTCCTAAATATGAGTGCCCATTTTGTAATAACTCGTTAGAAACAAGATTCACTAAGTGCTTCAATGTTTATTGCCAAGGCCATAAATTTAGCACAGATAATTTAGTTACTTTTAGGTTAAATCCAGAGTTAGGCGTTGGGAGAATTGTAAAAAAAATAGAAATCCCCGCATCGAGGTCGTTAGATGAGGACGATACTTATATCATAACAAAGTACAAAGTTAAGTTTGATAACAATAACATAAAAGTTATTCATCCTCTTGATCTTATCCATTACGTTTTTGAGGTTAATGATAGAATAGTTATGAGAAACAAAATTGGAACTGTCAACTCTAACAATTTTCTAATAAAAGACGGTAAAATTTCCTATGATATTTTGTTCACAAATGGAAAAATAAATCAAATATACGAATCAGAAATAATTTCAAAATACGAAACTCCAATAAGAAGAATAATTGCATCCCAGAGAATTGATCCTCCAAAGAATTTTCTCGTAAAATATTGGGCAAATCTTTTTTATTCGTATTATACTTCTTACCAAATTAAATGTATTACCAACTCAAGACTTTCTTTAATGCCACATCAAATAAATGTAGCCCATAGATTATCTGAAGAGTATTTTCCTCGCATAATTTTAGCTGATGAAGTAGGGCTAGGAAAAACTATTGAAGCAGGTATTTATGTCAAAGAAATGATGGCAAGAAATCTCGCTGAAAGAATTCTAATAGTTGTTCCTGCTACACTCGTAAAACAATGGCAATTTGAAATGCAAAACAAGTTTAATATCGATTTTACTATTTACGATGGGAAAAAAATAAAGGAGCTATCTCGAAAAGGAAGTAATCTTAGTGAGAAAAAGTTACATAATCCTTTCTATTACAATAATCTTATAATTTGTTCTTTACAATTTGCAAGAAATCGAAAATATGCAAATTTTCTTTCCCAAATATCGTGGGATATAGTAATTTTCGACGAATCGCATCATTTAAGGCGATATTTAATTAATGCAACAACTGGTAATTACCGAAAAACATTAAACTATGAGTTAGCAAGAAATTTAAGTTTAACTACTGAATCTCTTTTGCTTTTATCGGCCACTCCACTACAATTACACTCCTTTGAACTATATTCCCTTATTGAGTTAATCCAAAGAGAGGCGTTTGACAACTTTTCAGATTTTGAACACTTTCGGAAAAACATGCCTTTTATAAATATGTTAATAGCCAACATTAATCAGATCGATAAGCTAAACAATTTCGAAGTAAAAAATACATTTAAACTTCTTAAAAACTTAAATCATATAAATAAAAGCAAGGGCTTTGACGAGATTTTAAATCAATTAAAAGACAACACTTTTAAATCAAATTTATTAAAAAAAATTGAAAAAGATCACACTCTCTCTCAATTTCTCATAAGGAATCGTAAGAAAAATGTATTTTCAGAAGAGTTTATAAACGAGCGAGTGGTAAAAACAATTCTTGTAAACCTTACTGAGAGGGAATTAGAACTTTATAACGAAATTCGGCTTTATTTAGCAAAAATTTACAATACTTCAACAAACAAAGAGAATATAGGCTTTGGGTTTATCATAACGACGCTACAAAAATTACTAACAAGTTCTAAATTTGCGCTCTTGAAGAGTCTTGAAAGAAGGATAGAACAAATAGAGCGTCAGAAAAGCTTCTCTCTTGAAATGAACGCTTTAAGGGACAAGGATCCCGAGTATTACGAATTGGAATTGGAAGACGAATATATTGATTCCGAGGTTACCTTCAACGGGGAAACTGAATCTAAAAATAAAGCTAAAGAGGTTTCCATAAAATTTTTAGACCAAGAAAAAATTTTAAGAGAATTCTATATTGAATTGAACTCCTTACCCTATGATTCTAAATGCCAAAAACTTGTAGAATTGGTAGAACAGATTTATATACAGAATCCTAATGAAAAGATCTTGATTTTCACTCAATTTGTTGATACTCTATTGTATCTGAAAGAGCTATTGGGTAAACAAGAACAAGCATATTTTGTAGAAACATTCTATGGCGGTTTGGATAAAGTTGAAAAAGATAAAGCTGTTGAGAGGTTTCGCTCGAATGAGAACTTTTCAATCCTCATCTTAACAGAAATTGGGGGTGAAGGTAGGAATTTTCAATTTGCTCGTGTTATGATTAATTACGATCTTCCCTGGAACCCAATGAAACTTGAACAAAGGATAGGAAGAATAGATAGAATCGGACAACAGTCTAAAAAAGTATTTATTTATAATTTTTATCTTGAGGGAACCATTGAAACTGACATTATGTTTGCGTTAGATAAAAGAATTCACTTATTTGAAGAGTCAATTGGCAAATTAGAACCAATTATTGGAAATATTGAAAAAGACATTAAAAACATCATTTTTGCTGAAGAGGAGGGGAAACGAAGAAAAAAAATGAATGAGTTTAATAGAAAATTAGATATTGAAGTTAAAAAAGCAAATGAGATGGAAATGCAGCTTGATGATTTGCTGATAGACAAAAAATCATTTAAAATGGACGACCTTATTACCTCATTAGATGCGTGTAGAGATGTTAAATTAACTCATAACGAATTATACCTCTTAATTAAAGGTTTTTTTGAATTGAAGGACAAAAAATATGGTTCAGTAAATATTCTTGAGGAAGGACTCTATGAAAATACTGGAGTTCAAACGAATATAAAGCTTAGTAATGATTTTTTTTATGAAATTAAAGATAACAAATTACTAAAAAACTATAGCGGTACGTTTAATCTAGATTTAGCTAAAGAAAAAGAAGAAATTGATTTTTTTGCTCTGGGACATCCATTAATTAATGCGATATTAAATTTCTGTAGATCAGATAAATTAGTTGGTACTTTTACTCGATTATACTTGAAAAGAGAGATGTTACCTGAGCAT
>JAHLWV010000387.1 GCA_019057735.1 Promethearchaeota archaeon
AAATCAATTTGCCAGCTATCATGACCGCCTTTCTTTAATAAAATAATTATGATAATTTTAGATTTAAACAAATATTAAAGAAAAAAAAGATATTAGGTATTAAGTTTTTGGAGTAAATAAGCCATGTTTTTACCTAAATTTTTAAAAGTTTGTATTCCTTCCGTATCTTTCATAACATCTCCCGGATTTAATCCAATACCTAAATTCCAATAGCTTGAACCTACGACAAACATTTGGTTAATTAGGAAAAAATAATTTATGCTCGAAAAAACATGTGTAGCTCCCGCTCGCCTTACTGCAACTACTGCTGCGCCAACTTTATGTTTCAGAAGGTCACCATTAACCTTGCTCACAAGACCCGCCCTTTCGATTAATGCCTTCATTCTTGTGGAAGTATCCGCAAAATATGTAGGTGATCCTAAGATAATACCATCAGCTTCAAGCATTTTTTCCAAATATTCGTTTAATTTATCAGTTTTAACTCCACATTTCTTATCTTTATTCTTAGCGCATTGATAACAGGAGATACACCCTTGGATTTTATCCATACCAATCCAAATGTATTCAGTCTCAATTCCGGCACTCTTCAATTCGTCCATTACCATATTTAAGCATTGAGTAGTGTTACCATCGCTCCTTGGACTTCCATTAAAAACAACTACTTTCATATTTTATCCTCTACTAATTAGTATTTTATATTAACAATTGTATAATTAAATAGCTTTCTTCTTAAATTTATTAGTTGATCAAATTATTATGAAAATTTCCTTAGCTTTAAGAAAGTTGTAGACTAAAAGAGGATTAAAGATAGAATTATAAAATCTGTTAAAAAAGATAATCCTGTTGATATAACCCGTGATATATCTTTAGCGGCAAATAAAAAAAGATTTTTAGGCTGAGCGAAGGTCAACTTTAATCTAATATTCTAAACTCAATCTCCCGTCCTTCATTATTAAAGCACTTTATACTGTTCAAGTTATACGGATAAGCGACAATAAAATTGAATTTTTTTGTCTTAAAAATGTTATTAATATCTACAATTGAAGGATTAGGATTTCCAGAAGGATGTGAATGAATAGATCCATTGAGAGTTGAATCAAAACCCAATCTACTAGGAACAAAAAGCCCAGAAACCTTAGATGTAATTGCTCCTGGAGGTAAAATATATTCTATCGCGATTCCATTAATGATTCTTAGAAGTCCTAATATTTCTCTCGGATGTTGATTTTTACATAACGCTATAATTCCATTTAGTAATTCTTTTTTAATTTTTATTTCTTTAGATTCCAAACTATTAATGAAAGCTAAAATTTCATTAATAAGATCAACTATTGAAGGAGGATTTTTTTTTTCCCATCTATTTAATAAGGGAATAATTTTATCAACTTTTCGATAAATGTGGTTATCTTTACTAATTAAATTAATAATTGGTTTTTTTGGGTAATTTTTAAAGTTGATTTTCAAAAAAAAATTATTTTTTAATGGAATTTTTACTTGGGAAATACACTTTTTCTCAATAATTGCATTAGGATAAAATTCAATTATTTTATGATATTCATCTTCAATATTATTCATAATAATACCTAAAAAATTAAGTAATTAATAATTAAAAAAAATAAATAAATCTATTTAACGTGTTTTTGCTTGATAAAAGGAAGTTTTCCTCCCGCTTTTAAAACTTTGAGCTCAGTTTCGCTCAAAGAATGAGTCAAGTGTATCTCAATACCTTTAGTAAAGTTTTTTAACGCCACTTTTCCCGATTCTATTGTTGTTAGATCGATTTCAAACTTATCTCCTTGTTCAACTTTAGCGTAATCCTCTTTGTTTTCAAACGTTAACGGAACAATTCCAAAGTTAACGAGATTAGCTAAATGAATTCTCGCAAACGATTTTACTATAACCGCTTTAAGACCAAGATATTTAGGTGCAATGGCAGCATGCTCTCTACTGGAACCTTGACCGTAGTTATCTCCTCCAACTATAAATCCTCCTTGCTTTTCTAAGGACCTATCTGGAAATGTCGGATCAACAAGGTTAAACACAAACTTGCTTATCTCCGGAATATTTGACCGTAAAGGTAAGATTTTAGCGCCTGCTGGCATTATATGGTCGGTAGTAATATCATCTTCGACTTTAAGAAGAACTTCACCTTCTAATTTGCCTGGTAAAGGATTGAATTCTGGTAAAGGTTTGATATTCGGTCCTCTAACGATTTCAATGGACTCTTTGCCTTCCATTGGTGGAATAATCATGTTATCATTGACCATAAACTTTTTAGGCATATCTATTTTTGGTAATGCTCCAAATGTTCTTGGGTCTGTAATTTTTCCGCTAATCGCAGATACAGCAGCAGTTTCAGGGCTTACAAGGTAAGCTTGAGCGCTTTTTGTGCCAGATCTACCAAGAAAATTTCTATTAAATGTTCTTAACGTAACAGCATCGGTTTTAGGCGCTAACCCCATACCAATACAAGGACCACATGCGTTTTCGAGTATTCTTGCTCCCGCTTCAATTAAATATGACATCTCGCCAGATTTAATCATATGATCAACAACTTGACGAGAACCAGGTGAAATAGTTAGGACTGTATGTTCGCTAATAGTTTTTCCTTTTAATATGTTAGCAGAAATTTTAAGATCTCGTAAAGTTGAGTTCGTACAACTCCCAATGCAAACTTGATCAACTTTTAATCCTTCAACTTCTTTTACAGTTTTTACATTTCCTGGACTATGGGGTAAGGACACAAGAGGGACGAGATCGCCCAGATTTATTTCTATGGTTTCATCGTATACAGCATCTTCGTCTGCTTCCAAAAGAACCCATTGTTCGCCTCTTTCTTGAGCAATTAAAAATTCTTTTGTAATATCGTCAGAGGGAAATATTGAGGTTGTAGCCCCAGTCTCAGTCCCCATGTTGGTTATTGTACCTCGCTCGGGAACGCTTAATGTCTTAATACCCGGGCCAGTGTATTCCAATACTTTATTAACTGCCCCTTTAACGCCAATTCGTCTTAATACTTCCAGTATAACATCTTTAGCAGATACAAAGTCAGGAAGTTTCCCTGATAGATGAACATTAACAACCTTTGGCATTTTTAAGTGAAAAGCCTCCCCTGCCATTGCCGCTGCTACGTCGAGACCTCCTGCTCCAATTGCTATCATTCCTA
>JAHLWV010000064.1 GCA_019057735.1 Promethearchaeota archaeon
GTCCAAGGCAATCGTGCTTCTGTACGTCTGTAGGTGGTCACCCCTTTCAAAAAGAAAGTACAGATGTATTCCTGTCAGATTTAGGAGATACTTATTTAGTTGAGGCCATAAGTGAAAAAGGAGAGAATCTCTTGAAGAAGTTATCTTGGCTTACTGACGCTAAAAAAGCAGATGTTGACAAAGCAAAGGATTTGACTAAGCAAGCGGAAGAATCGATTACGACTAAATTTAATTTTGATTTAGTCACTAAGGTATTGGACGAGAATTTCGAACATCCCGTCTGGCAAGAAATTAGCGAAAGTTGCATCGGGTGTAGTTCTTGTACTTTTCTATGCCCTACTTGTACTTGTTTTGATGTTATCGACGAAAACGACGAATACAATAACCGGGGTAGACGAATTAGGATTTGGGACACTTGTCAGTCGTGTCTTTATACGCTCGAAACGAGCGGTCACAACCCTCGCCCAGCTAAAATACAAAGGTGTAGAAATCGAATCATGCACAAGTTTAGCTATTATCCCTCGAATTACGATTGTTTAGGATGTGTGGGGTGCGGGAGATGCATTACTGCTTGTCCCGTTAATAATGAACTCAGACTAATAATCGATAAAATACTGGAAATTGAAGAAAAAAGTGGTGAGAAAGTAAGTGCCTAATCCATACATTCCTATACTAACAAAAGTTAAATCGATGGTATCAGAAAACGATGCTAATGATATTAAAACCTTCGAACTTGAATTCGTCAATGAAGAAGAATACAAAAGTTTTGATTATACCCCTGGACAATTTGCCGAAATCAGTATTATCGGAAAGGGAGAATGCCCAATAGGTATCGCCTCTTCTCCAACTGAAGAAGGAACTATTAAATTCACGATCAAAAAAATGGGAACCGTTACCTCAGCATTTCATAATTGTGAGATCGGAGACACTATTGGGATTAGAGGCCCTTTAGGAAACGGTTGGCCAATGGAAGAACTAAAAGGAAAGAATATCGTTGTAATTGGCGGTGGATTTGCGTTCTCGACTTTACGATCATTGATTTTGTATGTCTTAGATGACAAACATAGAAAAGATTATGGGAAAATTACTGTTATATATGGAAATCGTAATTCAGGAGAACTTCTCTATCGAGATGTTCTTGAAGAATGGGAAAATAGAGACGATATTGAGGTAGTTTTGACAATAGATAGCGAAGAAGAAAGCTGGACTCGAAAAGTAGGGTATGTTGCCGCTGTTGTTAAAGAAGTTGCTCCATCTTCAGAAAATGCAGTTGCAGTAGTTTGTGGTCCGCCTATTATGATTAAAACAGCTCAAAACGAGCTTGAAAAATTGAATTGGAAAGACGATCAGATTCTTAATTCATTAGAAATGCGAATGAAATGCGGAATCGGGAAATGCGGAAGATGTAACATAGGTGATAAATTTGTGTGCATTGATGGACCAGTCTTCTCTTTAGCAGAATTAAAGGAAATGCCGAAAGAGCATTAACTTCTTTATATAAACATAAACATCGATTAAACTCTTTTTTATTTCTTTTTTAATTCGTAAGTTTCAGCTAAATGCGGTATTAAATAATACACTACTACTAGATAGAGAGGAATTAGCGATAATTCAACAAATATTGAAATAATAAAGGGATAGTTTGGACCGTAAAAATCCCAGACAACACCTCCTAAAATTGGACCTATGACGCTTCCTAAAAACTGAAAAAACTCACCAGACCCTAACATTTTTCCACGATTCTTTACCGATATTCTACTTAACAAATTTTGAAAAATTAGTCCAGAAGCAATCATAATAGTCATATCTATCAATAGAAGCAATGAAAAAACCCAAATATTTGCCGAATTTATTAATAACCATGTGACTAGTGCTCCTAATGTGCTTGTAACCGTTATGCCTATAGCAGGGCGAAATTTATCGACAAGTTTTCCCAATTTTGGAGCTAAAAGCGTTGCGACAATTCCCGCAGGTAAATATGCCCAGATAACTAATTGGATGTTACTTTCTATAGTTTCAATCACATAAATATTTAAAAAAGGTTTTGCAATTGAACCGTTAATATTACTTAGAAATAAAACGGACATCAAGAAAAATGATCCTAATATTAAAGGTCCAGCAAGTTTGGCGTGTTTTTCCTTATTTTTTTTAATAAACGGATTAGTAAGGTTATCTGAGGGATCGTTAAATTTAATTGATTCGTCCACATCTCGATTGAACTTAAAACCCGCATAAAAGTTAGCAATTCCAAAAATTGGAATACTAGCGTATAAAAGGAAGGGATTACTAGTGAAAAGCTCAAGTATCATTAGAAGAATAAAACCTATAACACCTCCAATCATTTGGCCTATGGCATTAAAAGAATTTCGCTTTCCATAGGCCTCAGAACGGTTGTCTTTATTTGATTTTTCTGCTATCAGGGTATTAAATGGAACCCAAAAAACACCTGCCATAAAGCCTAGAGCAAATGTTCCTATTCCTATCAGTATTATTGAATTTAAAATTATCGCGGTATAGATTATGAAATAAGAGGTCCCTCTACCAATTGATCCTATTAATACGAGTTTTTTCCTTGATTTCATCCGATCAGTTAAAAATCCCGTAATTGTACCGCTAATAGTTCGACCTAATACTTGAAAAGAAACAATTAGACTTATTTGTATAGCAGTTGCGAACATATTATATCTAGCAATAATTGGGACTAAGAAACCAATAAAAAAAAAGCCTAAACTATTAAGAATAACAATTTTTAACATATGATTAAAATCTGGTGTGAATCGATTCGAATCAATTTCTTTGTTTAACATGGATCTTTGAAGCGTGTGTATTCTTGCATTCTGAAATAATCTATCTAATTTATTTTTTAAGTTTTCTTCAATTGTATTAAAACTGAATGAGTAGGGAAGAAAAATAAGGATTTTTCAATATTATCGGTTAGATGTCGAAAATATTACCTGAGCTGTATATTGTATCATCTAAATTTAGAAGGATTTGCCCACCAGATGCGATTTCTATAGCGCAATTAATACCCTCTAATACTCTTTTCATCATAAATTCATACGCTCGAAATAAATCTTCGAGCTGAGCCTGATTACTACCAGAATAAGCATTTGATATTGCAGGGATTAATACTGGAATAAAATCTTGGTTTAGCATAAAATCTTCGGCATCAATCATGACTTCTTTTCCTTCAGAAAACGGATCAAATACATCAATCTGTGCGAACATTACTTTACATACGAAAATTGAAGCCTTAATTTCTCTCATTATGAACTTTATTCGATTATTATCGTCTAAATATTTCTTAAAAGTTATTGCATTAATTATATCCTTGTTAGTTATGATGTCCTTAAGGTCTATTAATTTACTAACTCTGTCTGAAACTCTTTTAGAAGAGAGCATTAGTTTAAGATTCATCTTATTTTTATGAGTATAGTCCTTATAGAAAGAAGAGATAAACATGTGAGGTGCTAAATCTTCTTGTTCTTCTTGTATATTTAATTTAAAATCATTATCTTTAAAACTATCCATAAAATGCTTGATGAACAGAAATTTTAACTTTAATCTATGTAAAGCTAAATAAAGACAAACGCGTGTTTTCGTATAAGCCACAACTTTTCCCATTCTAAAGCGATCGTGATGATCTCTTGCATACATTACTATGGGTTTGAGTTTTTGAACAACACCATCTATAAAATATCTAATAATATTTTCAAGAGGTTGGCATTCTAAAATTCGGAAAGTTTCAATGACTTTTTGACTTGAAGGTTGGCTTCTTGGTATTTCTTTAATAAGATCATAATTATAGTATTCTAAGAACAAGGAAGTTAATGCCTCCATCTCCAAAACCGTTCTACAAGGTATAAATACCTTGTTCAGATCGTTTAAAATAATACTACTTTCAGGCATATTATTATCACTTCGTTGTTGGTGCTGGAAAATCCTTTGGACTAAACCCTAAAATATCCTTAGAGATATTTTAAATTCAATAATTAAATCAAATTTATGATTATATTTTATTTAAAAGTTATTGTTTAAAACAAGAAGTAAAAATTAAAAAAGAAAAATAAAAAAATTCAAAAAATTTAGGAATTTGCCCTAAAGGGCTTAGAAGCATCTGTGAATGACTTGTGGTCCCATTTCTTTATATTCCCTTCTAGTTACCCACATTCTGTGGAAAGTTTTCAAGGAACTTAAAATTGAACCACCAATCCATACGGAATACATACGCTCTGGAGGAGCAATAATCTTTACATCAACTGATTCTGGAATCTGTTCTTTAATTTCTTTTGTTAATCTTTCTTTGATTCCAGGGAACATTGTTGAGCCACCAGAAAGCACAATATTACCATAAAGGTCTCTACGAAGGTCGACATCACAATCTGAAATAGCACTGACAATTACATCATCGAGAGGTTCTAATTCTTTCCCGATTACTGATGGATTGAAGAAGCATTCAGGTGCTAAAAATCTTTCTACACCTACATTTATAGTTTCTCCGTCAGGAAGCATGTAGCTTTTTTCCATTCCAGCAACTTTCTTTGAAAGCATCATCTCTTTCTCTGGATCGATTGCTACATAGCAGAGTTTTTCTTTTATATCTCTAACAATTTCTTTCTCTGCAGAGGTTGTAAATGAGTATCCTTTTTGTCGGAGTAATCTTTGTAGGTACGTTGTGATATCACGGCCAGCAAGATCGATTCTTTGGATTGCATGACTTAGAGCAAAGCCTTCGAAAATAGGTACTACGTGAGAAACACCATCCCCAATATCTATGACGCATCCAGTCGTTCGACCAGAAGCATATAGCGATAAAACTGCTTGCATTGCTACATAAAGGGCTGGAACGTTAAAGGTTTCAAACATAATTTCAGCCATTTTCTCTCTGTTTGGTCTAGGGTTTAATGGAGCTTCAGTTAATAGAACCGGATGTTCGCTAGGATCGATTCTCAAGTCTGTATAAAAAGTGTAATGCCAAATCTTTTCCATAGCGGTCCAATCTTCGATAATACCATGTTCTACTGGAAACATTAACTTTAGAACACCTTTCAATTGCATTGCTTCTTCTCCAATGTAGTATTCACGAGTGTAATGCTCGACATCAGTCATTATCGATTCATATTTTGGATAGCCAATAAGAGTTGGAAATACAGAACGAGGTTGGTCTTCACCAGCGAAGCCATTCTTGGAAATTCCAGTCCCATTATCGACTACTAAGGCTTTCGCGTTTAAAAAACTACTATCTTCTTCTGCCATAATATTCAGCTTTTTAATTTATATAAACGGTTTTTAAATTTTTTAATGGTTATCCATATTATTTTTTTAATAGGTATAATAATATCGATAAATTATAACAAATCTAAATTATCATAATAATAAATTTCGTATATATAAATTTTTTTTATTACAAAAAAAATGAGATGTCTTAGAGTGTTTCTTTCGACTAATTAATTTTTTCTCTATAAGATCGAAGTAAATAAATGCACATATTGATTTCTTTTTTATTTTTTTACATTAATTTGTGTAAACAAAATAGTTGTTTTTGAGACTTCAAAAAACCATTTGTGTATACAGAAAATCTTAATTAGGGGGAATAATGGATAACCACGAATTTTCCGAATGATTCCAATCATCATGGATTATTATTTAAGTAGTCATCTATCCAAAGTTCCATCATTACTTCATCATAGTAACTCGAATCCATGTAAAATTGCTTTTTCCTTATTCCAGCCGTTTTAAACCCGATTTTCTTGTAAAGAAAAAGAGCCCTCTCATTATCTAAAAAAGTGCTTAGAACGATTTTTTCTTTATTTAATCTTTTTGATTCGCGGATAGCTTTATCGATTAAATTAAAGCCTATGCCTAAGTCCCTGAATTTTTTCTGAACAATTATGCCTAGGCTACCAACGTGAGTAGCAGCATCCCATTCGAGATTCGAAATCTCACACTGGCCTAAAATATTGTGTGGACTTGCCATGGTTGGATGAATTGCTACGATACATATTTCTCTTTCTTTTTGAATGTTATGAAACCATGATTGCTTTTCGAATTTTGATCTAACAGGAAATAACACCGGAAGATAGATTTTTTCATCAACAACTTCATTAAAATTGTTCCAAACGCCATCAATATCGGATTCAATGACGTGTCTGAGGAGAATTTTTTCTCCGTTCCTTAGCTTGAGAACTTCTTTCATTAATTAAATATAAATTTTTATAATTAAATTCCTTATCGTATTATTATGGAAAACAAAAACGAACGCGATAAGGTGAAAAAAGATTCAGATGATAAAGAAAAAATTCGAGGTTACATCGAACTAATGGCTCAGTCTAAGAAAACTCCAGTTGCAAAAGACCTCGTCCAGTTAAAACATGTCGAAGTAAAGAAACAAGAAATAAGTCCTGCGACTCAAAACTTAGCAAATGCCCTTAAAGAACGATATATAGAACACGATCAGTTTGAACGCCTTACAAATGATGAACTTACGGTGCTTGAATCTTTTACTAGTAAAAGATTGTTCTTAAGGCGAATCGCGATTATCGCTAATCAGAGTAGAATTCCTTTAGGTATCGAACCATTCAATAAAGCAGATTTGGAAAAAATTTTAAATACTTTAATATCGAAAGGTTATTTAGAAGTTGAACTGGTTGGAGGGAAAAATGTGTACATTTTAACGGAGAGAGGGAAATATAGGCTTCAATAGAACGTAACCCTTAATCTTTCTTTAGAATCAACTTATTAATATTAATATCTTGGTATTCTCCGCTTGGATATTTACGCCTTATAGTTAAAGGTAAGATTTTTGATTTTAATTCTAATAGCGCAATTTTAATTGGATCGATGACATTTTTGGGTTTGTTTATTAGGATAGGAGCGCCGAACGAGATTTGTAAAGCCCTAGCACCAGTAATTCGGGCTTTTTCATATCTTGTAAGAAAGATTGAACCAACCTTAATCGTTTTTCGAACTTCTTTATATAACTTCCTCAATTCACGAGATTCTAAAAAAGAAGACATAGTATAAACCTAAGAATTAGTAACTGTCTTTTCAAATGTATTTTAAAATAAAACTTTTTTGGTTTTCTTCCGATATCAGTTAGTTCGATTATTTTTACGTTGTTAGAGATGGTGCGCAAGGGGGGAATTTTTCAGCTTAAAAGAATTTTTTAGACTTTTGAACCCCCGACCGTCGAGATTAACGCCTTGAATTGGCGAAAATTTACACGGTGTGAGCGTTTAACGCTTTCCAAAGTAACCCATTAGAAAGTGTCGTTATACGTCTAAACCACTCGCGCAGCCTATTGTGAATAAATATTATAGATTAATTATTAAAAAGGTATTAATATAATTTAAGAGATTCTATAGACTCTGTAACTTTAATATATTTCTAAGCTATACCTCTTTGAAAGAGTTTCGTTATGATATATACTGGTGATTTGAGTATCAAATAAGGAAGACTTTATATCACACCCGCTTTTAAAGGAAAACATTGTGCTGAGGAGAGCATATCAAGAAAATATTTTTATAAATTGCCTTAATACAAACTGCTTAGTTGTCATTCCAACGGGATTAGGAAAAACAATTATTGCTTTAATGTTAGCTATACACAAATTGTCAGAAACGCCTAATTCTAAAATAATCTTCTTAGCTCCAACTAAACCTCTTGTAAATCAACATTATAAATCTTTTTTAGATCTAACGGTTATACCTGAGGAAAACTTAAAAGTAATTACTGGAACCACATCACCAGAAAAAAGGAGAGATATCTGGAAGGGTTTAGAAATTGCTTTTATGACACCACAAGTACTTCAAAATGATATTATATCCAATCTTTATTCGTTAGAGAATGTACCGTTAATTATTTTTGATGAATGTCATCGGAGTGTAGGAGATTACGCGTATTGTTTTATTGCTAAGAAGTATGTAGAATCTGCTAAGAATTTTCAAATCTTAGGGCTTACCGCAAGTCCAGGATCTACGGAAGGGAAGATTAACGAAATAAAAAAGAATTTATATATCGACCACATTGAAATTAGAACAGAACAAGATTCGGATGTGAAACCTTACATCTTTAAGGTCGAGAACGAGTGGATTAAAGTTAAGCTTCCAAGTGAATTTATGGATATCAAACTAATAATAACCGAGAAACTAAGAACAATTTATAAATGGTTAAAACAACAAGAATTACTAAATTCGTCAGATATTACTAAAGTTACTAGAAAAGATTTGCTTGCGTTAGACAGAATAATTAATGGAAGAATTTCATCTGCAAGAACAGATGAGGAGAAGTTTCGATTATTTACTGCGAAAAAATCTGTAGCAAATGCGATAAGATTGTCCCACATGGATGAACTTATCGAAACTCAAGGAGTTAGTGCATTAAATGATTATATGAGAAAAAATATTAAAAAGATAAAACAAAACACTGCAAATAAATCACTAAAAGAACTTTTTAGAGATTCTGATATAAAGCGCGCTCTTAGGTTAATTGAAACTATCAAACAAAAAGGTATTGTTCATCCTAAACTAGAAAAACTTGCGAAAATTTTACATAATCAAATCATTGAAAATAAAGACTCGAGAATATTAGTATTTTGTCATTTTAGAGACTCAGTCAACAATATAGTTAAATTTATTGAAAAAGATGAAGTAATAAGGGCTCACAAATTCGTAGGACAAGCTAACAGAGCTCTAGATAAAGGCCTGACTCAAAAAAAACAAATACAATTACTAGAAGAGTTCAAAGAAGGAATATATAATACATTAATAGCTACAAGTGTTGGAGAAGAAGGTTTAGATATAGCAGAATGTGATTTAGTAATATTTTATGACATTGTACCGAGTGCTGTACGTTCTATTCAACGTCGAGGAAGAACTGGGAGAAAAAAGGAAGGAAAAGTTCTCTTACTAATGGCTGAAGGTACTCGTGATGAAGGATATTTTTGGGCTGAAAAAGCTAAGGAACGGGTTATGAATCAAAGCTTAAAAACCATGAAAGAAAATGATTCAAGTTCGAAAGCAGGACAATCAAACCTTTTAAATTTTATAAAAGAAGACGAAGACAATAAGGATCCTAGTAATTTAAAAAATATTTCAGATTTATCGTCTATCCAAAAGATTGAGGGTGCTCAGGATTACACAATAATTTGCGATAATAGAGAGACAGTCTCTGCTGTTGTTAGAGCACTATCCCTTATGGGGGTTAGTTTAGAACTAAAACAATTACCCATCGCAGACTATATACTCTCAGAAAGAGTTGGAATCGAAAGAAAATCAGCGCAAGATTTTAACGAGTCCGTTAAAGATGGGAGACTGTTTAACGAACTATTTGAGTTAAAAAATAATTTTGTCAGACCCATATTAATATTAGAAGGAGACCCTTTTATAAATTCAAACATCAACCAAAACGCGCTCTACGGTGCGATTACTTCAATTATTTTGAATTTAGGAATTACAATATATAAAACAAACAATCCGTCTGACTCTGCCATGTTTATTTATCAGCTTGCTAAAAAAGAACAATCAGACTCTAAAAAGGAATTTAAATTAAGATTTGACAAGAAACCAATAGAAATTACTAGTTTATTAGAATACATCGTTGCAGGTATTCCAGGTATAAACGCTCTTAGAGCTAAAAACTTACTTAGAGAATTGAAATCGCTTCAAAAGATTTTTAACGCTGATATTGGGGATTTAATGAGTGTTGAAAATATTGGAAAGAAAATTGCTCAAGAAATATATAAGCTAAGCAGATTTAAATATCAAAATGACCACTAAATTGGTCAATTTTAGTGTTTAAGCTAATTTTTTAATCTTTTTAACTCCTTCACCAATTCTTTTTAGAATCTCTTCAATTTCTTCCTCTTTTACGACTAGCGGTGGCATCATTATGAGCGTATCATTTTTATTACCACAGTAATTTTGAAGAACGCCTTCTTTTATTATGGAAAGCATAGCTAATTGTCCGAGAGTTTCGCTATTAAACTCTACACCCCACATAAGTCCTCTCCCTCTCACTTCTTTTATTAGTTCAGAATTATCGTTAGCGATTTCACCTAAACCCTTTCCAAATAATTTACCCATCTCTGTTACATGATTCAAGAATTTTGGATCAGATTGGATATCTAGCATTTCACATGCAATAACACACCCTAAATCGGAACCTCCCGTAGTAGAAATGTGTATGAATGGGTCGTCTTTAAAAACTGCTTTCTCTATAAATGGTTTATAGCTGCAAGTAGTGATAGGATAAATTCCCGCACTCATACCCTTACCTAATACCATAAAATCAGGTATAACCTTTTCGTG
>JAHLWV010000388.1 GCA_019057735.1 Promethearchaeota archaeon
TTTATTTGATTTTATTTTACATTTTGATAATGCAATATAATTTATAAAAAATCTTCGTGGAAATCCGATTTGTTATCATATTTCTCCTTATTTAATTTATAAGGTGAACTTTTTTTATTGAAGGTATCTATTTTATAAATATTATGAGTAAAATGCAAGTTCCAATAGTAATATCAAAAACTGATTGTCATAGATGTACAGAATTGAAAGAATGGCTTCACAAGCATGATGTTAATTATATAGAGCGTGATATAGACGACGAAGAATTCGTTCACAACCTACTACACGATGATAATTTTCTAAAAACTTTCTGTGACGCCGATGGGTGCATTGTAAATACGCCTGTTGTAATAATGAATGGAAAATATTGGTTCAAAGAGCTCTGGGGTATCTCAGGACTCCGAGAAAAAGAAGCTAAGAAATTATTTGGCGTTAAATAAAATTTTAGATTCATAGTTCAGATTTTTTTTTAATATTTTTATTATATATTATTTTTTTCTTATTTTGGGAAACAGTAAACCAACTTTTTTCTTATAGTTAGTAAACTCTTTACCAAAATATTCCTCGAGTGCTTTATCCTCAGTTAGAGAAACACTAATATACGCTGGAATTCCAAGGAGGAATAATAAATAAAATACATTTAAAGTTACTAATGGTAATCCAATAAATCCAGTGATGTAATGTAAATAAGAAGGATGTCGTACAATCTTATGACCCCAAGCTGTTCTTAATTCTGGTTGATCTTTCGAAAGATATAAACTACGACCAATTCTTCCGAGGCATCCAATCACAAGACCTAAAGATAATATGATAAATCCTATAACTTGAAATACGAATACAGAATTAAAATTTATATAATTAATAGTAAACAGATTTAAATCTTGAAACAGGGACAAATAAGGGAAAATTGAAATACATACCCAAAATGAGATTGAAGGAATAACAAAAAAAAAACCTACCAAAAAATTCCTAAATTGTGGATTTGGATATTTAATTGACTTCTTTTTCATATACATTAAAATATCTAAAGGAAAATGAGCTAAAATGTAAACAAGTAAATAGCCGATAAAATAATAACTAATAATGTAATGATTCATGGCATAATCACTGTATTCATTCCAAGGATTTAAGCTCTGCTAACCTTTTTATAACTTTTCTAATTGTCCTTAACCCTTCTTCATCGAGTTGAATGCCTTCCTTACCTTTATCTTTACTCCATAAAGAAGCGCCCAAATTCGCTCCGAACGCACCACCTGATACGGAAACCATGTGATTTTGTTGGTAGAAATCTAGAATGCTTCTTATCGCAATTTCTTGCCCCCCGCTTCGATCACCACCTACCGCGAGAGCTACACCATATTTTCCTTTAAAAACATTAGGGTTCTTAGCCACTAATCCCCGGCATCTATCCATAATTGTTTTAAGTTGCCCTGAAAGATTTCCTTGAAATACGGGAGTGCCAAAAATTAAGTATTTTGCTTCTTCTAATTTAGGATAAAGGTCTTGAACATCATCTTTATGAACGCACCCTTTTTTTTCTCTAACGCAATAATTACAATGTGTACAAAATTTTATTTCTTTTCCCCTAACAGTCCAATACTCAGTGTTAAAACTAAATTTTTCTGCAGCGTACTTTAGTGCGTACTGAACGGCAAAATCTGTTCCTTGTTTTCTTGGGCTTCCACAGATTCCCAACAGTAGGTTCTTATTCTCCACCATAATATATTACAAATTTCTTCCTTTATTTATTTTTATTCTAACAAATGTTTTAAATTCTACTTAACTACTAATAATTGATTTTATGGATTCTCACAAATCGTGCTTGGCACGGATCAAAATTAAATTTCCAGATCAGATTTGGATTTCCCATATTTTCAAGAAATTCCGTGAAATTCGAATGGAAATCGAATATTTTCTTCCTTACGATTTCGAAAATTCGATTGGGAATTCAATTATTGAAATTTTTCATTATGATATAGACTTATTAATAGATGAGGTTAAAAACCATAAATCTGTTTTTGATTTTAGCATTTTGGAAAAGGAAGAGAATCGAGTTAAGTTTAACATAAAAACAAAGGACCCATTTTTATTAGATGCGATAATAAAATGTGGGGTGTTAGTTAATTTCCCCGTGCGAGTGAGAGACGGATACGCCTTCTGGAGGTTAATATCGACTAGAGAAAGGATAGATGAGTTGTTAACTCTTTTTGAACAGAAATCAGTAAATTTTACTCTCCTTAAAATTGGTAATTCTCCATATATTCTTGACGATAATAAAAATAAGCTAACTTTTAACGAATCCAATGTGTTGGACAAGGCAATATCCTCAGGATTTTTTGAAATTCCTAGAAAAATATCTTTAGAACAGTTAGCTAACGAACTAGGAAAATCAAAGTCAGCTTTATCTGTTATGTTAAGAAAGATAATTAAAAAGAAAGTAATAATTGAAACCTAAACGAGAAACTCAATATTAGCAAAAAAAAATTAAGAAAATAATAAATATATTTATAACCATTCTTCCTTTGCAATGTCTCCCTGAACGCCTACAACAATATACTTTATTGGGACTTTCCTATTTGCTCGTTTTGCAGCCTCTTGAGCTAACCCCAGTAAACCGCTACAACAAGGGACAGTCATCATCATAATTGTTAGAGTGTTTATTTTTGCCTCGTCAAACCAAGATCTAATCTTTTCGATGTAAATTTCTCTTCCCTGATCAAGTTTAGGACAAGCGATCGCTATAGAATGTTCCTTTAAATATTTGCTATGGAATTCGCCAAGAGCATACGCAACACAGTCAGCCGTAAGTAATACATCTGCTCCTTGATAGTATGGGGCCATTGGATTTATTAAATGCATTTGAACGGGCCACTGTCTTAATCCGGAGGGAATTTTTCCGGTGATAACGGTCTGTTCCTCAGATTCGTTAAAGACCATTGTTTCTGCAGAAGCACAACTGCATACATGAGATGTTTCTTCAACCACATGATTTTCAAGTGTTATTTCGGAATCTTCTTGAGTAGAAGCACAGCCGCATTGGTGGGAATGTTCGGCAACGATTTTCTTCACTTGATTTATTTCTGCTTCCTCTTTTTGTGACAATGATTCTAAATGTTTCTCAACTTCTTCTTCGTCGAATTCTAACGCTTCTCTTTCAA
>JAHLWV010000389.1 GCA_019057735.1 Promethearchaeota archaeon
ATAAAGATTTATTACTAATTTTAATTTTAACTTGATAGGGATATAAACTATGAAAATTGATGGATATTGTGATGAGCGCTTTATTTCAGTAAAACACATCTTTGAGAAAAATTTTGAGTTGGGATTAGAGGTTGGCGCTTCTTTTGCTGTTTCATTAAACGGTAAATTAGTGGTAGATATTTGGGGAGGTTTTTCCGATTCAGCTAAAACAAAACCATGGGAAAAAGATACTATTGTCAATGTTTTCTCGACGACAAAGGTCATGACAGCATTGTGCATCCATCTGTTGGTTGATAAAGGTTTAATAGATGTAGACGCACCCGTCGCAAAATATTGGTCTGAATTTGCCCAAGCGACTAAAGAAAATATACTCGTTAAGCATATTATGAGCCACAGCGCAGGTTTGCCGGGATTTGATGAACAAATACCTGTTGAGGCTTTATACGATTGGGATCGAATTATAGGTTTATTAGCTTCACAAAAGCCATGGTGGAAACCAGGTACTAAGATTGGATATCATATGATAACATTTGGATACCTATTAGGTGAATTGGTGCGAAGAGTTACTGGCAAGAGTTTAGGTGAGTTTTTTCGAGACGAGATCGCCGTTCCTCTTAACATTGATTTTCACATTGGATTACCTGAAAACTTTGATTCTAGGACTTCAAATATTATTCCTCCCGATGAGATTTTTGCTAAATGGCAGATTGTTTTAGCTAAATTGTTTCTTAAAAAGGCCGTAAAAGTGTTATTCAATCCAAATTTAGAAGATGCCGATTTTAATAGTCGAGAATGGCGTTCTGCAGAAATTCCTGCTTCTAATGGGCACGGAAACGCGAGATCGATTGCTAATATTGGATCAATCTTAGCTTGCGGAGGATTGTATGATAAAAAACAGATCCTATCTATGTCCACAGTAGAAAAAGCTATTGAACCACAAATCAGTGGTCGCGATAAAATTTTGCTTTATACTCCTGCCACATTTGGCTTGGGATTTGGTCTTCTAAACGATAAATTATTGCTAGGGCCTCGAAGTTTTTACTGGAGCGGTGCCGGAGGCTCTATCTGTGTTATGGATCTTGAAAAAAAAGTGAGTATCGGATATGCTATGAATAAGATGTATATGAAAGGAGAAGACCCAAGAACAGGACAGCTTGTTAAAGCAGTATGGGACGTAATAAATAAATATTAATTTGTTGTCCTAAGAATTTTACGTATAGATTATTTCAAATAGATGGAATGTTCTAAATCAGATTAATATTCATATCATTTGGAAAAAATATTTTTCTTCAAATGTTTTAATCTTCTTAAGTAGCTTCCTTGATCGTCATTGAAAGCGTTTCGTCGAATGTTTGACCTTCTGTTATGCATTTATACGCTAAATCCTCTGAGTGAAACAATTCTGTAAAATATCCTAACCAATAACGAGAATATCTTTTATTTTGTCTGTGTTTGAATAATAGATGATACTTATCTCCTTCGTGATGTACCTCTATTTTATAGAAATAGTTCGCAACAACCCAAATCTTCTGGACGGTCGTGATTACTTCTTCAAGTGTAAGACTATTGAAAGGCTTCCCGGTATACCAAAGGATTAAATCGATTGCGACATTTTTTTTAAAAGGTTTTTCTAAGGCGTCTTTAGGAGCTTCAGCAGCTGCTATTAACTGATTGAAATCAGTTTTTCCTATAAGCATCATCTTCATTTCATCACGAGTTCTTACCCATAAATCGCGATCAAGATTCTTTTGCTTACCATAATAAGAGATTGCGCGTTCCAAAAATGTAATTAGATTTTCCTCTTCTTCCTTATAAGTGTCAATAACAGCTTTAACTTCGGGTGACATTGAATTATATTCGTCATACATTTCAATTGCATCTTTAACAAGACTAGAAATTGTTGTTCCTAGATTCTTGTATTTATCAATTATATTTCGAGTTGTTTCATCCACTTGAACAAATAAGGGTTTAACTTTAATATCTGTCTCTTTCGTTCCGTTAGTTTTACTATTATTTTTTGCCATATTCAACACTTCGGTAAAGCAGTAATATATATTCCTATATTAACCAATTATGTTAATAAATGTTCAGATTATATATACTTAATCTTCCGTCTGTAACAATTTAATTTTATTAAATATATAAAAAAATATCTATTTGTACAATATTTTTAAATATTTTTAAATATTTTTAAATATTTTTAAATATATTCAAAAAGATAAAGACTCTCAAGTTTAAGGCTTATTTTTTCAACACATTTCGTTTATGCGAAACATTTAAATATTCAATTATCTATTTAATATATGATAATATAGAAAAATATAGAAAAATATAGTAAAATATAGTAAAAAATATTTAAAAAAGATGTCAAAAAATAATTCAACAGTAGGGTCTCTAATAGGATTCATCATTTTTGTAGGCTTTGGTGCTTTTTTTTTACTTAGATTGAGCCCATTCGCTTTCTTTAGAATCGTGCCGTTTTTCCCAATGATTTTTATTTTTATCATTATAGGAATTGTGTACGCCGCTTCAGCGAGCTCTAGGCGCTCAGCTTGTTGTTCACAGAAGTCTCATGATCAAAACCAGTATCATAATCAGTATCAGTATTCTACCTCTGAAGTTCCGAGATCAAATCCATACATCGTTAAAGCTTCCAGTAGTTCTACGGTTCGACCAATATATATAGATGATGTTGAACCTGAAAAACCAAAGGCTAACTTCTGTCAATTTTGCGGAACAAAAAAAGATAGAAATGCTGTATACTGTCATAGTTGTGGCACAAAACTGGAATAAGTGATGTAAAAATCAAGTAAGCCAAATCACGATGAGAAAAAGGAATAATAAAAAGATAAATTACAAAAAGTTAAGAGAAAATTTTGATTAACTTTATCAATACAATAGGGTGGAAAATAAATGGATATTTACGATATATTCTTTAGTATTTGTTTGGGCTTGTTCATCGGGGGTCTTCTTTTCAGCATAATCTCAGTGTTCTTAGCTCAAATGGAGTCGCAATCAGTAGGTCAAGAAATTGATACTGATGTTGATATTGATGCTGATATTGATATTGACGCAGATATTGATGTGGATATTGACGCAGATATCGATATAGATGTTGACGCAGATGTCGATATTGATGCAGATGTCGATATTGATG
>JAHLWV010000390.1 GCA_019057735.1 Promethearchaeota archaeon
AACTTAGCGCCAAAAAAGATTGGCATGGTAAAACTTGGGGTTCCTGTAGAAGAATTATTTACTGGTTATGGAGTAGTTTATTGTTTAGAAGTAATCTACAATAACTTAGAAAAATTAATTAAGAAAAGGCTTGATACTTCCAAAAAACCAAATGTTATATTAGAGGGTTTTGGTAAAGTAGGAACTGCTTTAGCTATGAGTTTAAACGAATTAGGCTTTAATCTAACGGGAGTCTCAACTATTAATGGTGCTATCTTTGACGAAGACGGTCTTAATATTGAAGAATTACTAAAGTTAAAGTTGGAGTATGGAGACGATTTAATTAGTCAATACGATAGCAAAAACCTTATCAAAGTTCCAAAAGAACGCATATTTGAATTATCGTCAGAGTATCGCACTGATTTTATCATACCAGGAGCACGTCCGGATGTAATAAATAAAAAAAATATAGATAAAATCAACGCGATAGCGTTGGTTCCAGCAGCAAATATCCCATACGAGAAAGGTATTTTAAATGTATTAAATGAAAAAGGAATAATTGCATTTCCTGATTTTGTAGCTAATGCTGGAGAGGTTTTAGCACTTTTAGTGAATAAAGTTGCGAAAAACGCAGACGAGATTTTTGAATATATTAAATCAAAAATTACAGAAAAAACCTTTGAAGTAATTCAAGGAGCTACTGAAAATAAGGTTACTCCTTACGATTATGCGGTCGCTGACGCTCTTAACGAGCTTAATAAGAAACTTAGACGGAAAAAAAATCTGTTAGAAAAATTAAACAAACGGTATTAAGTTGAAAAAGACCGTTTTGTAAATTATTAATTTTTGTCTTACTGTTTTTACATTCTTATATTAGAACTAATTATAGATAGATCCAACGGTATTTTAATCTCAAATTTTAATATTTTCAAATATAAATTAAACATTTATATCTTTCCTAACCAAAAAATAAAGTAATTTAAAATTTAATAAAAATGTAATATTCAATTAGAAAATTAGACAAATTTGTGAAAGAATTATGGTTGAAGATAAAGAATTAAAACGGGGTATTAACTTACCCATAGCGATCTTTATTATAATTGGAATGGTTATCGGGGCGGGAATATGGGTTTCGCCAGCAGCTTATCTATCAAGAACGGGACCCGGGATATTCCTCTCATATTTAATTGCTGTTATTCCCGCTGTTTTTGTAGCTTATCTCATAGCTTACATTGGTTCTGCTTTTCCCGTAGCTGGTGGTACGTATGTAATTACTAGTAGACTATTAGGTGGGTTTGGAGGTTTCATGACTGTTTGGCTGGTGATTTTAGCAGTCGGGTCTGCTATAGCTTTCTTAGCTGCGACTTTAGGCGTATTTATAGGACAAGCTTTAGGGATTCCGCCTGAATCGGAATTGTTATTTGTACTAATCGTTGGAGTTTCTGCTTTAGTCATTTTTTACTTCCTAAATTGGGTAAAAGTAGAAATTTCTGGTTTAATCGAATTAATCCTTACAATTGTCGGAGATATTTTAGTTATGGTGATATTTATTATAGCAGCGATTCCACATTTTAATCCTTCGAATTTTGAACCCCTATTTCCATTAGGTGTTGGGCCTGTTATGTTTGCGGGTTTAACTTTCTTTTTCTCTTATACAGGGTTCACTTTAATTCTAGATGTTGCTGGAGAGATTAAGAATCCAAAAAAGAACATACCTCGTGCGCTACTAATTAGTATGATAGCGCTCACAGTTTTATACGTTTTACAAGCGCTAATGGTTGCTGGAATTCAACCATGGGATAGTCCTGTTGGAACCGTAACAGAAATTCTGATTCTTGGAGGTATCTTGCCTCCCGAAATGATATTATTTATGACAATACTCATTTCCATTGCTATCGCTTCTACTCTCCATCCATCTTACATGGCGTATTCTCGAGACATACTTGTAGCAGCAAGAGACCAAATGTTTCCTAAAGTTTTTACTAAAGTAAATAAAAAACACAAAACACCAAGGCCTGCATTAACACTTTTGCTTGCTGTTGGAATTTTCCTCCTTGTAACCGTTATACCCTTACTCGAACCATCTTATGGTATCGAAACCGCAGGTGTGCTATTGAGCGCCGTTACAGCTACCATTGTGCTCATGCTTCAAATCCCAATATCTCTAGCAGTTTTCATCCTTCCAAAGAAGTTTCCTGAGTGGCACGATAAAGCAGGCTTCAAACCAGCACCTTGGGCTTTAAAGACTGCAGGTGTATTAGGTTCTCTTACTTCCCTCATATTTGTTCTACTATTGCTCACTGATCCTGATGCGGGGTTAATAATTGCTATAATCGTTTTTCCCTTCGCTGCTGTTGGAGCAATAGTATATTTATTTAGAAGAAAAACTCTCGCAAAGAGAGGAATTAATATTAAGGAAATGATGAAAACGCTTCCAGAATCAGTATCCATTGATGATGGAGTACCTAGCAAGGTTGAAAGATTAGCGAAAGAAAAATAGTAATAATATAATACTTTATTTTTTTTATTTTTTAATTTAATTTAAAATATAGCCATCTTTTTTTTTCGAAATTATATCGTATTTTAGGAACTTCTCAAAATGTTTTTCAACCATTAAAAGTTCGGCAATAATTTCAAAATCTTTAAAAGCCGTGTATTTTCGGTAGATAATATTTTTATATTTAAAATCAATTAGTTTAATCGGTTTACTTCTTTCAGGAAAATAGGATAATATCCTCTCGTCTCGCTCCTGCAAGATCGATTCGTATTTTTTAATTTCTTCTCTAATTTTACTTTTTCCTTCAATAACCCCTCTATGCCCCGTAACTACAACATTAACGTCTAAATCTTTGATTATAGCAATTGAGTTCTCAAATTCAATTAAACTCGCGTCAATATTACCATAGTATGGATATTTCGAAAGATCGATATCGCCTAAAAAAGCTATTTTTGTGTTCAGTTCATAGAATGAACAGTGTCCAGCAGTATGTCCAGGAGTATAAATAACCTGTAATTTTAACTCGTCTCCAATGTCGATAATTTGATTTTCTTCAATTAACTCGTCTATTTTAACATTTTTCATACGCAATACTTCAATTAACTTTCTAAATTCATCTTCCATGGGTGTACCTGCGATATTATAATAAGGAATCATCAATTCGATATCTTCGATAG
>JAHLWV010000065.1 GCA_019057735.1 Promethearchaeota archaeon
GATGGGTATACTGCGTCACGACTGGAAGGGGAGCACCTATCGTGTCTCGCTACTTAGATTCGATTTCGAAAGCGTACATGAATAACCTCAACAGAAAGCAAGTCAAGGCGATCATGAAAGATGGGAACAAGAAAGATGCAGAAAAATACCAAACTGTCAAGAAGGGAATGAAAAAAATCACCGCTCAGTACACCCGCCTCCTCAAACATCTCCGAGCACATTCGGAAGTTCTTGTGGATGACAAAACTCTTAAGTCTCTCTCAAGGAAACTTCGAAATGACTTGGACAAATGGCAAAAGGGAATCATTCGTGATCATTTAGGGAAAAAATCTCCAGAAAATTCTAACAGGATGACGATCGAGGAAGTAAAACGCTATTATGACCAGATTCTCAATGCTGGCACATGTCGAATCTTACTTGGAAAGAAGACCGAATTCAAGAAAGTAAAGATAACCGCATTTGATCGATTTTCCGTTTATATGGAGTTTTTTTCTGAAGGCATTACTGAAAAATATACTAAATCCGATATTAAAGGACTTTATTTAGATATTAAAAAAAATCCAATTAAACAGGATTCAATAAAAAAAATGAAAACACATGATAATTTTGAAAGAAATATGAGTCTAAAAAGAATTAAAGAATATTTAAGAAATATTGATTGGAAGAACTTAACTAATGATTGGATCGTATCACATAGAGAACATCATACATATCCTTACGAGAAAATTTTGCTTGATCCTCACAAAGATCCTTCCACTGAAAATCCTTTATGGCTGCATGAAATTTGGTTAAAGCGAGTTTATGCTGATGAAAAATATGATTTTTCTGATAGTCTTATTGCTCGAATTTCTGGTATTTCTCGGATTACTGTCAGAAAATACCGTTTGAAATTCAATATTAGCTATTCCTACTACAACGCGACTCAAAAACCAATTCTTAGTAAAGAATTGATTGAGAAACGGGAGAAGATACGTAATTTTAATTGGAAAATGAATACTAATTGGATGATACTTGTCGGGGGCCACGGTGATTTGTTAATTCTTAATCCAAGCGAATATTGCAGTCCTGAAAATCCTTTATATAAGCATAAGGTTTGGTTAAAAAAAGTTTATGAAGATGAAGAGCTTGATTTGAATGGAGTTAAAATTGCTAAAATTTGCGGTCTTAAAGATCACAAACGAATTAGTGAATGGAGAAAAAGATTAGGAATACCTAAAAAAACCAAGGGTATTTATATCAATAAACGAGGGCATAAGATGGTTCTCATACCAGTCATCTATACACATCCTCAGCGTGGTAGACTTTATCAGCGTCCTGAACATTTACTAGTTATGGAAAGATATTTAAATAAAAAATTATCAAGGTACCAATTAGCAACGCATCCAGATTTGATTCAGGGACGGTTAGGAGAAGAAGACTATTTTTATATAAAGAAAAATTGTCATGTTCACCATATCAATTATGTAAGTTTAGATAATAGAATCGAGAATCTTTGGCTCTTTTCTACTAATCGCGCGCATGGATTAGTAGTTAATGAGCTACATCAATGCCTCTCAATCTTGATTAAGTTACATCAAATCTTTTTTAAAGAGGGCAGGTACTTTCTAAAACAAGATTATGATTGTCGTCAGTTAGAAAGAGGTGATATTCGAGCTAAATTAAATCTTGATAGTGAAATAAATCATTCTCTCTCTCGATTTTATTGTAAAAGTAGAAATTCTTTTAGTGTAGCGATGCCTGCATCCTATAACAATCCCTTTATTTCTCCAAAAAAGGGAATGGATTATGTTTATATGTATGAACATAGGTATGTCATCGAACATTATTATAGGACGCTTTTAAGAAAAAACACAAAATTACCAGAGGAGCAAATTGATTATAAAAACGCTAAAGAATTCTTAAATCCTCAAGGTTTTTTATTAACCGATGTTCTCGTGCACCACATAAATTTTGATTCTCGAGATAATCGGATATCGAATTTCTATGCGTGCAATATTTCTAAACATAGGCTTTGTCATGGATCAATATACAAATCAGTAGAAAGATTACTTGATATGGGATTGATCTATTTCAGTAACGGGGAATATTTTTTGGATAACACATTGACTAATAAGATAAGCGATTAGTTATTTCTATTAGGACTTTTTTAGATTAAGACTTAAATATTCTCATTTCCACTATTTTAATTAATTAAAGATACAAAAAATTAATTATTCAGAATTCTTTATTATTTAACATAACAATCGGAGTTAAAGAAAGTTGGCGAAGAAAAAATTTTTAATGATGCCTGTTATTCATTCTAAATTTAACGATAAAAAGCTAGAAGATTCACTTTTAAATATATCTAGAACTCTCTTAACAAAAAAAAAGGGAGTCTCTCCTTCGTTTATCTTCCTATCTGGAAGTTTTTTCGACGTAAAAGGGTTTGTTTACACTGGACTTCGGGCGTGGAAAGGGGCAGTAAAACCTTCAAATAAAGATGAGGGTAGAAGGCCCTTACTAGAAGCTACATTTGCGTCTCTTTCAGTTTATCTAAGCTCATTACTTGCCCTCCAGGCAGATTTTTATTATGCTCATCAGGAGATCAAAGAGATATTATTAGAAAAAAAAAGAGAAGATCTATGGGCGATCGTATCAGAAAAACTTCCATTTATTTCATTACCACCAAAAGAAATGTATGGAAGCCAGGTGTCTCCTATATCTCCCTATTTTGTGATCGAACAAGATGAGGAGCTTATACTAGGGGAAATTTATCCTTCGGCATACTTAACAAAAGTCATCTCATCGATTAAAACGAGATTTTTTGTGTACTTTCAATATTTAGGCTATTCTGCTTTCGGATTTTTCGATTCTTTACCTGAACGTTCAAAGTTTGGATTTGAAGAAAAAGCGAGAGAATTTGAAGGGGAACCAACCTCAGAAAATCTTCAAAAATACGCAAATAATGCAAAAAACTTAAAGGAAGTATTGATCGCGCTCATTGAAGCTCATAACAACGCTTATCTCGGACAATACTTAATTGAAGATTATGAACTCTTATTAAATAAATTGCTTGAATCAGAGGAGCTCTAATATGGTGAACATTGGATTACTTGGCGATATAAGCGCAGGTAAAACTAGTATTCTTCGTTTATTTGTAAGATACTTAAAAGTTGGAGACATAGAAAATGTAAAAGGGGGGCAGAAATGCACCGTTGTAAAAACAGACTTCTCAGGTGAAGCAACTATTCCCGGTGGATCTAAAGAAGATAAACTTAACCAAAAAGAAACCAAAACAATTCATCCGAATCGTGTAGTATTTAGAGAAGATAAATCTGGAAGAGCTCATACAATCTTCGCCCCAGGAGGGGATCGTAAAAGAGCGGTAGTGAAAATGGGAATTATTACTATCAGCCGTATAGCAACCCAAATTGTAGCTGTGTTCTCTTTGGATCGCAAATTAGAACGGCAATTCGAATTTTTTACTGATGTTCGGTTTTTTCCCGATAAGATTAATGTGTGTATCAACAAGATTGATTTAGTAGAAGGGGATAAAGATAAAAAGATAGAAGAAGTTAAAAAGAAAATAGACGCCTTTTTTAACAAGAGGAAAATCACTGTTATCGAATACTTTATAACATGCGGTGAAACTATTAAAGACTTTGCTGAAGTTGAAGAATACAATAACCATGTTGCCGAAATGATATTGGGTATAACCGTATCTCGTTAATTTATCTAAAAAATCTTATTCTTTTAATTTTAATGCTAACCTCACAAAAAGTTTTTGCAAGTCAAGCTTGTAACCAATAAGAGGAGTTAATCTGATATTAGTAGTTTTTTTATCTAGCTCTAAAAAGCCTTCTTTTTCTAATATTTTTAAATCATCTTTGACATCCTTTTTATTTCTTAACGCTCTAATCTCCTGAATTGAGGTATGTCCTGAATTTTTAAGGCAAGACGTTAAAACACATAATAATGTAGCTGATAAACTTGGTCTACCTTCAAAAGGATTAGCAGAAATTAATTCTGTTAGTTCACTATCATAATTTATGAACCAATGTGAATTTAACGAGTTGAAGATTATTTGAAGTCCCAATGGCTCGAGATATTTCGATAAACCCGTTAATAGGTCTTGGAAGTAAACTGATTTATTCTTATTCTTAACATTTAATGACTTCAAAATCTCTTTTTTGGTTGCTCCTATTTGATGGATGCTTCTTTTTCTACTTAACATATACATTAAAATCGATATTTCGTTCATTTATTAGATAACCTCATAAATATAGCGTATTTGTATCTTTCTGGTATTTTATTTTGCCTAGCTGGAGTAGGTGCAAAAGATATACGAATTGTTCATAAATCTCTATTTGATCTAACTCATTATCGAACACATCTTCAAAAAAGCAAGGAAGTTTTTTTTTAATTTTATCATAAAACGCGCTAATTTTTTCCGTATATTTATACCTTGGAACCTCTAATAAAAATTGATCGTTAGTTTCCTCTCTAGTCAAGTGTTCAATTGTAAAATGCGTTATCTTTTCTTTGATGTAACGATTAGAAGCGTAATCTAGAAATTTCAAGGAAATTGGTTCGAAATGAAATGTTTTTCTCCAACACCCGCGAAATATGTCGGATATTTGGTCCTCGTTGGGGTGAGTTTTCAAAAAAGCTTCAAACTTTTTTTCTATATCCAACGAACTTAGCAAATTCTTTAACTCTTCAAATTTATCGTTGAGCAATTCAACCGCATTTGTATAGCTTTGTGAATAATTTTCGATGTTGTGTATGCTAATTGAGTTCTTAATTTCACTAAAAATAGGATTAAGTTGTAATTCTAATAAATTAATCTTACCTGAGAGGACATCATCTTTTATAAGCGCTATCCTTTTATTAATTTTTTCTGATAAATCTAATTCCTCCACTTTCACCCTTCCTTAACGATTTTAGGAGTAAATATAGTCGATACTTCCTTTTTTCCTACTCTAGCAACTCCAATTAACTTGTCTGCAAGAAGATATAGTGCGTTTGATGATTTTGGTAAGAATAATAGCATTTGAATAGAATTATTCTCAAGAGTTGATTTTATCATAGTGTACGAAGCTTCCGAATTCCTATCGTCTAAAAACATTCCAGCTTCGTCAAGCATTACAATGGGTGAGCTTTTTATCTCTAAAAGTGATAAAATTAAACCAATAGATATCATCGATATCTGACCACCGCTTAAAGCTTTGCATGATTTTAACTGATCCTTAGAAATAGCAGCTTTAATATCTACTCCTAAATCTTCAAATTTCCCTATTAACTCAAGCGTACAATAGGCTTTAATATCTGTAGACTTAAATTTATCATTGATTCTCGAATTTAGTTTCTTTAAAACCAGATGGAATTTGTCAAAATAAGTATCTTCTAATTTATTTTCAGTTTTAATAGCCGATTTTATATCTATTTCTATTTCTCTCTGATTTTTTGTAATTTCTTTTAAACCCTTTAGAAGTTGTTCTTTTTCAACCAAGATACTATCATCTATATCGTAATATTTCAAGAGATCTTTATCGATGTTCAATATATCTCGATTTATATCTTGAATACCTCGAAGTGATATTACTTCCTCTTTAATTAACGGACCAATTTCATATATGACGCGCTTTAAGTCATCTTCTTTGACCCTTAACTCGCGTGAAATTGAAGTCTGCTTAAAAATCTCTTGTTCTAACCTTAAATTTAGTTGAATATAAGAAGTATCAATTTCCTTTTTCTCAATCAGGGTTAATTTTTTTTTTTCTTTTAACTCTGAGATGAAGTTATTGACATTTAATAATTCTTCTTCAAGGTTTTCAAGGGATATATAAATTCTAAAGGCTTTTTTATCTGACTTTTCGAACGCGTCTTTTTTTGAATTATAGTTATCTTCAGATGACTTTAAATCATTGTTAGAGTAATTAATTTCCTCATTGATCTCTTTTAGAGATTCGAGATTTTCGTTAAACTTTTCTTCCCATTTTTTTAATTCGTTGTTGTAATTAATTAGTTCGCTGGGAATTTCCTTTATCCTTTTGTTCCATTCAAAGAATTCGGGGTCTTTCTGAGATTCTAAATCGCTGAGTTTTCGGGATACTTCGCTTAGGTTGTCATTGAATTCTTTATTACGCTGTTCTAAAGAGTAGATCAAGTTATAATAATGATTCTTCTTAGTAGTTAACCTTCCTTTCTGTTTAAAATTAAATAGAAGATCGGTAAATGATTCTTTTTTTCTGAGAATTTCGTTTTGGTGCTTATCAAGTTTAGTAAGTTCTACCTTTAATTCTAAAATTTTGTTGTTTAACGATTTAATTTCTTTTTCCAAGAAATTTGACTGCTCTTTTTGCGTTCCTGTGCTCAATAATCCTTTTAGCCTTTTTACATGAGGACTTTCGTAGACATATTTATAAGATATAATTTGTTTCCCTTGTAATGTCACACATTTTCCCTTAAAGCTACTATTTCTGTAAATTTCTTTAGCGGCCAGGTAGTCATCAACTACAATGCAATTTTTGATTATCGAATAAATAACCTTTTGAACATCAGAGTCATCATTAATAATTTCAACCAGTTCGACTAGATACCCAATTACACTATTCGAAGCAATTTTTGGATATGGTGTAATGTTGCTTTTTTTTGGAATGTAAATGTTACAATAAGCGTTATATTTCTTTTTTAGCCGCTCCATTAAGTTTAATGTATCCCAATCGCTCGTAATAAAGCTATTTAGTAATCTTTCTCCAAAAACAGATTCAATTGCGTAGCTTAACTTATCATCATATTTTAAATATTCAATTATAGGTCCCTTAACTCGATCGGACAATTCTCGCTTATTAATTTCCTCCTTGAGAATGTTAATATTAGGCGAGAGTACAATTTTTCGTTCTCTTAACGCAGTTTGTATTCGTTTAAATTCTCTTATTTTTTTAGACTTATCATATTCTATTCTTTCTATTTCAGCTCCAAATTTTAATAGTTCCACTGTCACTTTTTTAAGATTTATGTCTAACTGTTTTAGTAGATCCTCTGAAGGGTTTTCTAAAAACCATTTGTTATTAGACAACTTATGGTCAATATCCTTCAAGCTCTGAAAAATATCGTTAATATCTTTTTTAATATCTTCGATATTATTATCGTTTTCTTGAATGGTTCTTAGAATAACTTCCTTCTGCTGAGATAATATGTTGTACTTCTCTAGAAAAACCTCGTTCTCTTTAATTTTCTTTATTAAATCACTCTGTTCCTTGATAATACCATCGATTTCGTTTTTAATAAAACCTTTTTTTTTTTTAATGACATCGATTTTTTCGTCAGCATTCCTTTTCTGATTTCGAATATTCTCTAAGGCTTTCTTCTTTTCTGCTATTGTTTCTGCTAATTTATCCAACGCACTCATAACATTAATTTTCTCTTTTTGCCAAGCACTAATTTCATTTATAAATTCCTGTTTCTTATACCCTAATACACCTAATTTTTCTGAAAAATTGCTAATCTTGTTATCAACATCAAGAATAATTTTATCTTTTTCATTGATTTTATCTTGATATTCATCAACTCCTTTCCTGATAATGTCAATGTTATTTTCGGCTTCATTAAGGTTGACTTGTAATTCTTCAATTTCTTTTTGTAGTTCGCCTTTATTTGCCCAAAGTAACTCATCTGTGTATTTTTTTCTAATGTTCAATAATTTATTTTTCTCGGTCAATCGTTTTAATTGTGGTGTCAACAGATCCAAGTTAATATTAAGAGCATTTTTTCTTGAAATTAACGATTGAAATTCAGCGTTTAATGCCAAAACGCCTTTTTTTTGTTGGAGGATTTCATCTCTAAGACCTTTTAGTCCAATTCCCTCTTCTAGAAATGAACAAAGTTCTATTGGTTTTAAATTCTTGATAGCATCAATTTTTCCTTGGCTTACGAACGCAAACTGATTATCAGGATTAATATCTAGCTTGGAGACTAGTTTTTGAACTTCAGTTACGTGAGCTTTCTTGAATTCTTTGTCCTTATCAAGTTGTAATTCAAAAAAAGGAGATTTCCCTTTTACTACAGTTCTTCGAATTTTAATAATCTCGGTTTGGTGTTGAATATGAAGCTCAACCATAGCGTGTGATTGGTTGTTTCTTATAAAATCAGACCATTTCTTATATCTTTCATCTCTTTCGTTACTACCCAAAGCAAATTTAATAGCCTGGAAAATCGATGTCTTACCGCTCCAATTAGGGCCAATTATCAAAATAAAGCGAGGGATACCCTTATTTTTTTCAGTTGAAAAATTAACTTCATCCCTTTGGAAAGATAAAAAATTCTCTAATATAACCTTGCGAATATAGGTACCCGTCTCGATTAACGATTTATCTGAGGGGTCAGTGGTGTTTTTTTTACTGGAAAAAGCCGTCTTTTATCTCACCTACTTACTTAATACTGTCCAAATGCTCTCTTTAAATTATCGATACGTTTCTTTGCTTTTTCTAAATTGATTTGAGCCATCTTTGGACTATCGTTTAGGATAAAGGCATATTTTGCCAATATTTTTCTCTCAATTTCTTCTAAATGCTCGTTCTTGCTTAATTTATCAATTATCAGCACAAGCTCGCTGTAATTTTTTGATACTGCGTTTTCGTACAATTGACTTAGCATAAAATCTGTGAATCTTTCTTCTTTAATTTCATTCCTTAAATTTTGAGCGTAAACGTTTCTACTTTCTGTATTTCTTCCATACATAGAATTTTTGTTAGAAAAATCATCACTTTTGGAGAAGTCTGAGTCTTCTATATTTCGTTTCGTTTCTGGAGTAGTAGGAATATACTCTCCTGATTCAATTAAATTGATCAAGCCATCGGTAATTTCATTACTCAACTCATTTAATTCAGAGTTGAGAAAATGTTTAAATATCCCTATTCTTAATAGTTGAATTAAGTCTTTTACCTCCCAAGTTTCTGTGTAATCTACTAATGTCTTGATATCAAACACAATTTTCGGGTTTTTTTCAGAAAAAGCTCTAAATATCGTTTCTCTTTCCGCCTTATCTAAAATTGGAACTTTGATGAAGAGATCAAACACTTCAAAAATCAACTGCGAACTTTTTTTGATTTCCTTCATTGTATTATTTATCCAGATTAATATCAATCCATCTTTTACAAAAGTTGCCCTATTCTTATAGGATACCATAAAAAGCTCTAATAAATTTTTCCCTTTTAAGTTAATGTTGGAAAAATTCTGTTGGTCTATAATTAATAATCCTTTTATTTTAGATTGTTCAGGATCGTGTTCATTTGATTGAGGTTTTTCGTCGTTTTTTGTTTCATTTTCTCTATTCTTTACCGTTCGTTTTATTATGTTCTCTAAAATGCCAATTAGATTAGAAATAAAG
This sequence comes from Promethearchaeota archaeon, assembly GCA_019057735.1. Next base: position 9,371 of record JAHLWV010000065.1, read on the forward strand.
TCGTCAGGAGCCTTAACGATTTCCTCACGATTCAATTCAAAGAAGTTTAAATAATAATTTTTAGATATTAATTTTAAATAATCTACGATATCAGTTCCCTGGTTTACTTTTATCAATATCGCACCTTTAGGGTGAATGAACTTATTATAACTCTGAGCAACTGATTCCTCGTCATTTGTTAAAACAATTTTCAAATAATTTATTATATCGTTATACTTGTCTCGATAAAAAATCTCCTCTCTATCAATTTCAATTTCATTTGGTGTAATTACCCGATAGTACTTAGAGAATTCTATATCGTTATCTATATCTTCCATAGAGAAGTTCATCTAACAGTTATTTATTTTTTTTTAACATTATTTCCATGTCAATTCTCACATATATATTTAGCGTTTGATAATCTGCCGACAAAAACTCACAGATTTAAATATCATAATATAGAATATCAACATCTTAATTAAGTTCAACAAGAAAGCGTTAATAAAATAATGAGAGATAAAGAATTTACAATAATATTGGTTAATAATAAAAAAAGAGAAGAAATTAATAATATTTTATTTTTTTCCGCCAATACCATGCATACAGAAAAATCCGCCTTCTAGTTCGTACTTTGGAAATAATCCACAACCAAAGCAACTGCAACCATAATCCTTAACTTCGGACATTGGTTTTTCAGTTTTTCCACGGGAACAAAACAGTGCATGTGGCTCAAATTCGTTTAATTTATTAGGTTTGAACGAAGGACAAGGACCGCAGAATTTACGACATTCGCTCATACTTTCCTCGTCATCGGGAACCGGTTTTGGAGTCATATTGCTTAAACCTATATTTAGATGTATTTTTAATATTTATTAAAATTCTAATTACTATCGAAATGTCCTTTTTAGCTATTAAATTTAATATTTATAGATTATTAATTTT
>JAHLWV010000391.1 GCA_019057735.1 Promethearchaeota archaeon
CTCTCAAGCCCTCTCCTAATAAATTTATACTCAATACTAAAATAAGTAAAGCTATACCTGGCATAGTTGAAACCCACCAAGAAGTAAGCATAAATGCTCGCCCGGAATTTATCATTGACCCCCAAGCAGGAGTAGGAGGTTGTATGCCTAAACCTAAGAAACTCAAAGATGCTTCTAAAATAATAAAATATCCTACTCGTAAAGTTGCTAATACTAAAAGAGAATGAACAATATTAGGCAATATTTCTTTAAATATAATTTTTACATCACTTTCCCCTAAAGCTTGAGCTGCTTCTATATACTCCTTAGTCTTTTCTGAAATCATTTCTCCTCTACTTAAACGAAAGAAATTTACCCAACTTTTAAAACAAAGAATAATTATAAGATTAAAAAATCCCGGTCCGGTTATTGCCATAAGAAAAATGGCAAAAATTAGATCGGGAAAAGATAATAACAAATCGGCAAAACGTGATAAAATAGCATCAAAACGTCCTTTATAATATCCAGCAAAAGATCCCAATAATGTACCTAAAATACTCGATATAGTTACTGTAATTAATCCTACCAATAAAGATACTCTAGCCCCGTATATTATCCGAGAAAATATATCACGGCCAATCTCATCAGTTCCCAAAAGATAGGTGATGCTTCCTCCATCAATCCAGGAAGGAGGAAGTAAACGCTTTATAATGCTGGCCTTCAGAGGGTCATGTGGTGCAATAAAAGGAGCAAGAATAGCCATAAAAATAAAAGATAAAATTATTATTGCGCCTATAAATGCAGTACGACATTTAATTAATTCTCTTATAAAATGTTTAAAATTTTTCCACCATATTTTACTTTTACTATATTTAGTATTTTTTTGTGAATCTTTTTGAGCAATGTAAAGTTCTGTCAATTGATTTTTACCTCTTATAGTAAATTAATAATTACTAAACAGAAATAAGTCCTTTAACCTTTATAAAGATATTTTTGGATTTAGATATGTATAAATAATATCCACTATCAAGTTTGCTACAACATAAATAAGTGCATAAAACATTACTGCTCCCTGCACCACCGGAAAATCTCGATTAAAAATTGAAGTTACCACTAACCTTCCTAATCCTGGCCATCCAAATATTGTTTCTATAATCATATTTCCACCTAAAAGCATCCCTATCTGCAAACCAATCACTGTAACTGTGGGAATAAGAGCATTTCTTAAAGCATGTTTGGTAATTACCACATATTCTCTTAATCCTTTAGTTCTGGCTAAAGTAATATAATCAGCTCTTAATACCTCTAACATACTTGAACGGAGGATACGGGTAGTAACTGCTGCCTGAGCAGCCCCCAGGCTAATAGAAGGAAGGACTAAATGCATTAAACTATCTTTTAGAGCAGGCCAATTACGAGACAAAATACTATCTAATACATACATTCCGGTAATATGAACGGGTTTATAGGCAAAGGAAATTCTACCATAAACAGGAAAAATACTTAATTTAACTGCGAATATTATAATCAAAACAATTCCTAACCAAAAAGCAGGAGCAGATATTCCTAAAAAAGCAAAGCCCATTCCCAATCTATCAATTAGAGAGTTTTGTTTCACTGCTGAAATAATTCCAATCGGAATAGATACAATCAACGAAAATAGAAGAGCGCTTAAGGCTAACTCTAAGGTGGGGGGCATTCTTTCGGCAATCATTTCCCATACCGGTCTTCGTTCTTGAAAGGATGTTCCTAAATCTCCATGAAAAATCCCAATAAGAAATATTTTTAATTGAGTAGAAATAGGTAAATCAAGATGAAATTCTTTTTCCAATGCCTGGACTTCCTCAATGCTGATATTTCCACTTTTCCCCATCATCTTATCTACCGGATCACCTGGCATTATTCGCATAAGAACAAATATAAGGATAGCGATAACTAACATTGTTGGAATTGCAATAAGAATTCTCTCTAATATTTTTATCCCTTTCATCTCTACCCCTGATCATTAAATATCTTGGGAGGAAAAATACTTTCCTCCCAAGATAAATATTTTTTCTCTTACTTATTACTTCCTATTTGAAACTTGCATCATGCAAATTAATTCGACTATCGGGAATTGGTTCCCAATTAATTAAATCAGCGGAACAACCGGTTAAACTACTTACACTCCAACCAATATAAGGAACGTCTTCATAAATAATTCTTTGCATCTTTTTATAAATTTCTTTTCTCTCGGCCAAATCAACAGAAATTGCTCCTTCGGCAATCAATTTATCAACTTCGGCGTTAGAATATTTAGAATAGTTTCCCCTACCATCAGTAAGGAATTTGGCATCAACATAACCAACAGGATCTAAGATAGAAGATCCCCAGTAGTTGAAAAGCAGATTTCTTTCACCTTTAAGCAACAAAGGTTTTAATACACCCCATTCCCAAAGTCTAACAGTAACCTTAATTCCAACTTCTGACAGCATTCCCGCAATAATTTCTCCTGTCTCTTTTAAGTCTGTCTCGGTATCTAAAACTATTGAGAATCCATCCGGATAACCTGCCTCTTTTAGTAAAACTTTAGCTAATTCTGGATTATAGCCATATGGTTTTAATGAAGTATCAAACATTTCCTCATAAGGAAATAAAGGCCCGGCAAAAACATTACCTTCTCCGCCATATATTATTTCTATCAGTAAATCCCTGTCAAAAGCATAATTCATTGCCTTTCTAACATTTAAATTATCGAAAGGAGGCATGGTTAGATTCATTTCAAGAGAATAAGCACGCGTTCCTCTGGCATATTTAACTACACTATTGGAATTCTTTTCAATCAACGGCGCATCTACTGCAGACACATTTTGAATGATATCACATTCTCCACTTAGGAGTGCTGCTACTCTGGTGCTACCTTCCGGAAGTACGTCAAAAACAACTGTTTTTAGTGGTGCAACTCCTACCGGAGGAAGGTCAGGTGAACCTCCGTAATAATCGTCAAAACGTTCCAGAACGATTCTTTCATTGAGTTTTCCTTCTACAAATTTAAAAGGACCTGCCCCAATGGGATGTTTACGGAATCCTTCGGTGCCTACTTCTTCCAAATAGTCTTTGGGTACAATCTGTTGATGGGGAAGCATTTTAAGTAGAACTGTCCAGGGTTTAGACAATTTAAATACAACAGTATA
>JAHLWV010000392.1 GCA_019057735.1 Promethearchaeota archaeon
TGATCAATCCAACAATTATAATATTTTGAAGATAAGAAAATATGGGGAATAATATCTTTGAATCCTTCAGTTTGCAGTTTTTCTTGAACTTTTTGGGAATCTTGAGCAGTTTTTGTCCATATGATCATCGTTAAAAAGTTAGGTATATTACTATAGCTCATAATAAGATTAACATTTTGACTATATTTCTCATATAGATATTGTATTGTTGTGTTTAAGTTAGTACCTTCATTTAAGTAAATATGAAACGCTGTGGTCAAATTATTTTCAGCTTTTAGAGTCCACTCAATACCAAAATCAACGAGGTTATTCTCAATCATACGATCTAATCTTTTTCTAACGGTTTTAGCAGAAAGTCCAACATCATCTGCAATATCTGTAATCGGCTTCCTAGCATCTCGATTAAGTGTCTTTAATATTTTATAATCAATGTTAGTAAGTGGTTCTGGGGTTGTGATGTATGGTTCATTTACAATTCCTACAATGGGCTCACTAATTTGAGCTGTGTTAGACGTATAAATACTTAATTCTTGAAGTTCTGATATATGCCTCAGAAAGGCTGAGATAATAAGAAATTTAGCTCCAGCTATACCAACAAAATTAATACTCTCATGTTGTCCAAGCTCTTTACTTACTGCATCCACTGATTTTGCATTAGATGTGCCAAAAATCAAAACTGAAAGATACTTCAATGCAATCGCACTTGGTCGGGTAGTATAAGCCTCAATAATCTCGTCGCTTTCAAGTTTTTTTATCCGTTTATGAACAGCGCTTAAGGACATATCGACCAAATCCCCTAATTCTCTATACGTCACGCGAGAGTTTTCTATTAGTTTTTTAAGAATAATTAAGTCAATTTCATCCATTTAACTTACTTAATAAATAATTTATATAAATAATATTCTTGTCAAATTTATATATTTCAATGATGATTTTTTTTATTTTTATACTTTTCTCATCAATTAAAGAGAATTACGGACTGCATAATATGTTTTCTAGAATGTTTCTGTTTACAATGAAAGTTTGAATTTAGGAATTACTAATCATTAAGAGGAGTTGTAATGAATTAGCTAAAAAATAGTAGCCATCCTCCGATGATTACTTCATTAAAATCCTTTGAATATTCTTTAACTAATCCAAAAATTCTATTTTCAAGTGATAATTAGGTTTTGTTATTTAGTTTCAAAATAATACTATTATTACACGCTAATTGGTATCAAAAAAGAAATCGAGTCCATGCATACCAAACAGTCAGCACATTAAATCCAAAACTTACAATGATCAAAAATTTATTAAAAGCCCAATTCCAATGAGATTAAATGTTTTCTTCACATTTTTGTACATGAACATGATGACGAAACCAGCGTCACTGTTCTAAAAGTTTGTGTAAAATGTGGATACACTCAAGATTTGCACTCAAGATACACTCAAGAAGGAAAGTTAGCAAGCATCAAATTTAAGTTTGTACTTGATACTATAACTAATGAAATGAGTAAACTCTCGAATCCACCGCGAATTACTTTCCCAAATCTCAACCAAATAAAAAAAATTTATATTATTTTTTCTATAAATATTAAAATTTTATACTCTAATAACCGTAACACTTGATACGCCCATCGGCAAAATTTACCCCAAAGGCGCCGTCTGAACCGTACATTACCTTTCCAACATATTTATTACTAGACCAATACTGAACATCGATTTCCCGAGCACCAGTGCTGGTATCCCCATATTCAAAATCAAAATAATCTGTGTCAATGTATGGAGTATGCGTTAGCATATTCCCGTTAAAATTTATCAAAGAATATAGTTCTTTAATAGTTGGTAATCTCCAATCGTTATACCCTGCAAATGTTAGATTCTCAGCATATGACATTGCTTCGTTCCAACCATAGCGTTCTGAAGCAGGCGCTTTTTGCCACATTAAACCTGTATTACTGTCAGTAACCGTCCCATTCCCATTATCTTGATATGCATGCTGGACCCCAGTATAATTAGCGTCCTGTCCATAATATGTTTCGTCACTTGCAGGGGGTGTGATTACTTGACTACCCTCCCCATAAAACGAGTTTTGCCCTGTATCTACTATAACGTAATTAGTGGCATCTTCTGTTGCATTGCGTACTGCCCTTGCATAGTTATAAATGCGGATTTCGTCCCCTTGAGGACCTTTACCTATTGGATAATCCGCAGGATCTCCACTTTTCGGATCGGATCGTTGAGCTCCTGCCCCATGAGCGTTCATGGAAAAATCATCAGCACTAGTATTATATGCAGAAGCGATTCCAAAGCATATATAAACAGCAGCTGCAGCTTCTAAGTGTGTCGTGCTCGTCCAAAACCAGGATTCTTCTTCACTAAGGTTAAAGATTGTAGTATTGAGTGCAGGTCCACGCATAAAAGGATTCGTAGCATCGGGAGCATGTGTATAATCTACAATGCTTTGAAGCTCCTTAGCATTTGGTAATCTCCAATCAGTAAATGTTGCAAAATCAATACTCTCAGCATAATTTAGAGCTGCGCTCCAATTCATGGGCACCCAACTGTCATTTTTCATCCACATTAGTCCTGTAGAGGAGTCCGTAATTGTACCATCTCCGTTATCAGTAAAATTATTCTCTCCATAATTTAGTCCTCCCCGAACGCATAAAGCATACTTCCCAAGCGCCCCATCAAGAGGAGGTGAGGGTAAGAAAAAGATATATATTCCTATTAGTGATATTATTGTCGCAGTACTAATAACAGCCACACTGAGAACAATTTTTGCTCTTTTCATTTACTTTAATCCTTTTTTTTAATTATAATCTACTAAACACAAAATACTTGATCTATTTAAATAATTTTAAATGAGAAAGTGGTCTTAAATGGATTTTCGAAATGGTAGAGTACTAATGAGTGCTGACATGGAGAAAATTGATCAAAATCTCCTCATTAAAAAACAGTTGAGGGATTTAAAGTTTAAATTAGATAATTATTGTTTTTCATTATTAAATTTGATGTATTTTCTTAATAAGATTAACGTACGATTGAGAATCTGTTTTCAATGGGTAAATTTTTATTTTAAACTGTGTTATTTGATTTATTCTAAGTTTGTAAAAGCTGTTATATTTTTCTTGAAAAAACCCTGTGTTTGACATGAGCGAAGAAA
>JAHLWV010000004.1 GCA_019057735.1 Promethearchaeota archaeon
CCGTAAGAGCGTAATGCCCTAAATTTGGTTTTGCTTTGAATATATTTGGAGCAATTTTCTTAGCCATTTCCCAGAATTTGGTCGGATCTTTAAGAAATGATTGTATACCTCCATAAATTTCTGGTTTGTATTTTTCCCAAAGACCTCCTTCGCTTCTAAAATCGGGAATTCCTGATTCTGTAGAGATTCCCGCCCCTGTTAACGCTATTGCTTCTTTTGAATTTAAAAGTAAATTTGCTGCTTGCTGAATTTTCTTCTTTTCAAGTAAATTAATAATTTTCATGTACTTAGGTTAAAATTACTAGATTAAGAATTAAATATCGATACAATACTCTAATGGCTCGATTATTTTTATTATATTTTTAGAAATTATTAAAAGTTACTTGTTATAGACGTACAGAAAAACTATAAAATTCCTAAAATTAAAATATCTCTTATATTTCTTTTATTTAAACTTAATTCAAACAAAAAGAATTAAATTTTACCTAAATTTAAGTTCTTAAAGGGATATTTTAAGTATTTAACTATTGTCTTTTTAGAATATGATTACTGGTTTCTCTATAATCTTAGATGATGAGGTAATATACATTTCAAATGAAAATAAGTATCCAGCATTTGAAATAGTATTGTTTGTAAAGAAATTAATAAGTAGTCTTAATCCTAAAAACTTTTGGCGTTTAACTAACCTCTATTTCGAAGGAGAGACTGGGAAAGAACGAATGATAATAAAACACATTGTCACTGAGAATGATCAAAACCTTTTTTATTGTATTACAGGTGATTTCCTTTCTAATTCTGAAGAAGTTTCCAAGCTCATGGCAGAATATTACGAAAAAGTAACATTGAACTATGAAACGGTAGAATTTATTCAAAAAGCCTCAAAAAATTCTGAATTTTCCAAAATCATCAAACTCATTACTGCTTATCTTTGGGATAAATATCGAGAGCCATTGGAAGATGAAGATATAGAGTTACAATGTTCTGATGTTGAAAATAAGATAATTTATTGTGGAATTTCTTCTCAAGGATTACCGATTATTTCCCAATTATACGATAAAACGCTTCTACACAACTTTCACAGAGAAATCACAAATGAAAATATAGAATTGCTTAGCTCAAATATTTCAGCTAAATTGGCTACGATTGCTATGAATACTCAAATTAGAGCTAAAACTAACATTAAAGAAGTTCATTTTGATGATTTAGGGGAAAATGGATGCAAAAAACTAATTCTTTATAGCAATATTAACGCTTACTCCTTAGATTTCATTGCTTCAGGGGATTTTGTTAAAATTAAAGAAATTTTCAAACAATTGGAAGAGAGATTCTCCCAAGAACAAGTTTTAAAGAACGAATTCACGGGTGATTTAAAACCTTATAGATTTTTAAAAACTCATCTCGATGATATGATCCTTCAATTTGATCAATAATTCCTAAATTCCTAAATAAAATGTTTCTTTCTTATTCTTATGAAGGCTGTTATTTTAGCAGCAGGAAAGGGTACACGGCTTAATCCCATCACATCTCTTAGGCCAAAACCTATGATTCCTATTGGAGGCAAGCCATTATTAGAACACACTATATTAAACTTAAGAGATATAGGAGTTCAGGAAATTTTAATAATCGTTGGATATAAAGAAGAAATTATTAAGAATTATTTTGGTAATGGGTTATCTAAATTCAATGTTAAGATCGATTATGTTACGCAATTAGAACACCTAGGGACTGCTCACGCTTTTGGTTTTGCAAAGGATTTCGTAGGAGACGATGACTTTTTTCTAATGTATGGTGATTTAATAGCAGATCCACAAGTATTTAAAGAAGTTCTAGAGATATATAAAAAAAGTAGCTGCGAAGGATTGATTTCATTATATGAAGTCAATAATCCCCAAGAATATGGGATTATCACCTTAAACAAAGAAACTTTTGTTGAAAAAATAACTGAAAAACCTTCCGTAGATTTAGATCTCGGGAATCTAGCGAATGCTGGCATATTTATCTTTAATCCTTTAATATTCAAAGCAATAGAAATGACAGAATTATCTATACGGAATGAATATGAGTTTACTGATTCAATGCAAATCTTGATAAACCAGTTAAAGGGGAAGATTAAAGGGTATGTTATAAAAGATTTATTCTGGAGTGATATCGGATTACCTTGGCACCTGTTAGAAGCAAATGAATTTATTTTAAAAAGGATAAAATCCCGTTTGGAAGGAAAACTTGAAGAAAATGTAATTGTGTCAGACAATGTTTTCATTGGCAAAGATACTTTAGTTAAATCAGGTTCTTACATCCAAGGTCCTTGTTATATTGGAGAAAAATCATTGATTGGTCCAAATGCGTACATACGACCATACACATATATCGGAAATAATTGTCATATCGGAATGTCTGAGGTTAAGAATTCATTAATTTTCTCAAATACTTCTATTCCTCATTTTAATTATATTGGTGATTCTATAATATGTGAAAACGTTAATCTTGGGGCAGGTACGAAAATCTCTAACCTAAGATTTGATAATAAAAGTATTTCGATGATTATCAAGGAAAAATCAATCGATTCAGGGAGGAGAAAATTAGGTGCTATTATCGGACCAAACTCACAAACGGGAATTAATTCCAGCATAATGTGTGGTAAAATAATAGGGCGAAATTCGATAATAGGTGCTAATACGCTTGTAAATGAAGATATTCCATCAAATACTATATTTTACAAAGATGAAAATGGGAAAATAAAAAAACATAGAAAAACATGAAATAATTGGATTTAATAATCCTAGGTTTAAGTCTTAGAAAGCTTCCTAACACTAATTCTTTCAGTTCTTTTTATATCGCTCTTTCTAGATCGCTTGACATCAACTTCGACTACTTCAAAGTCTTCCTCTCTAGTTACGTATACTTTATCTTCTCCTCCCTCTGGAACGCTTACTAATTTACATTTAATGATTGAACAGTTAGATAGGGGATAAATAGTTTTAGCTACTCTTATGATTTGATTGGTAAATTCTTTATGAATCATTCCAGTAATGAATTTTTCATGGTTTAATGTTTTTGCGAACTCTTTTAAAATTTCTCTCATGATTTTACGAATTACAATTTGTTGCGAACTTCGGGCTCGACTTATGGTAGTGCATATAATTGTTAATCTATAGACATACTTATCTTTAGTAGTTAGATTGATTATGGTTTGAATTTTAGAACTTCCTCTTCCGATTAAGGATCTAACATAATCGGTTGTATAGGAATGCCCTAAAAACACAGATTGTGCTTGTTTTGCTTCTTGATTAACTTGGACTACTTTAAATTTCAATTTTAAACTTATATCGTCGTAACGGTTCGTAAAATCATATAATAAGGTTTCAATGGTTCTACCGACAATGTTATTTTCCATTCCAATTATTTCGCCGATTGGCTTAAAGTTGAAGCTTTTCGGGGAGATAACAGTATACCATTCTTTATCTTTGAATGAAACTCTCCTTAATTTTGACTTCTTTTTTCTTGCTTTCTGACTCATACCTTATGTCTACCTCATCACTATTGTCCTAATTTTATCAGGGTCGTACTTAAAATCACTTGCTAGTAATTTTTTACCCTTATAATATTTGATAAGTCTATATATTTTGCTTTCCGTCCGTTGTAAACCTAGTTTTGAATGCAAATCTTTATGATTTGATTCTAAATGTTTTCTTAAATTAAGTGCTTTTTTCACTAAGTTAGTTAAATCCTCGGGAAGTGGAGTTTCAATATTATGCTCTTTAAGAATTTGACTAATAGATTTACCAGTAACTACTTTTACTAATGGAATGCCGTGGGAGTCCCTTAAGACCACACCAATTAACGATTGGGAAATCCCTTTTTTTGCTAGTTTAACAACTTCATTTTCTACTTCTTCAGAAGAAAGCTCTACCCATACTGGTTTTTCCAGTCTAGCTGGACGAGTGCTTCCAGACTTCCCTTTCTTTCTTGAGTGCATTCGAGCCATTTTTTGCGTCCTAGTTTATGAATAATTTAATAATCGTAATTTTATTGATGAACAATATAAAGAATCATGTAAATTAAAATTTTTGAATTTAATAACTAAAACCTTATCAATCTACATATATCATAGGAAATTATTGTACTTATGATTACTAATGAAATAATTTATTTCATTACTGGGAATACTCATAAGTTTAAGGAAATTACAAAATTGTTTCAAAAAGAAGAATTAGACTACGATTTAAAACAGAAAACCACAGCAACTATTGAAATTCAAGCACCTAGTATTAAAGAAGTTGCTCTCTTTAAACTAAATAGTATAAAAACAATTTTTAATAACTCTTATTTTATTGAAGATGCAGGCTTTTTTATTGATGTTCCTCTCAATGGATTCCCAGGAGTATATTCCAAGTTTGTATTAAAAACTATAGGTAATGAAGGAATATTGAAACTCATTAACGATTATTGGAACTCTGCTGCTCATTTTGAAGCAGTAATAGCGCTTTATTTTCAACCATTAAATAAAATTTTTACCTTTGAGGGATCAGTTGAGGGTAAAGTTTCAAAAGAAATAAGAGGTATAAGTGGATTTGGCTATGATCCTATTTTTATTCCTAATGAATTTCCTAACAATACTTTTGGTGAACTAACTATAGAAGAAAAAAATTCCATTTCACACAGAGCGAAAGCTTGGGAAAAAATGTTAATGTTTCTCAGAGAACACCAGTAATTATTTTAAAAAGTTTGACGGAATATATCCATAACAGATTGTCTACTTAGTTTAATGAGGATTAAATACATCCCCAATATTCCGAAAAATATTGATAGAGAGAACACTCTAAATAAAACATCCATAGGGATTGAGAATACGATAGGCATTTCTGTCAAAAGCCCTAAATTCGTTTCCATTAAGTAAGCACAAAAAGTGCCGATTATAGTTCCCATCGTTCCGCTACTCAACATGATAATTAAACTTTCAACCAAGAAGAGATTCCTCACATTTCTTGTTTTCATACCCATAGACCTTAAAATACCAATTTCAAATTTTCTCTCTAACATTACGGCGTACATTGTGCTTACTAAACCAAAGATTGCAATAATAATCGCAAACCATAGTACAACTTCCATTAAACTGCTTTGTCGTTCGAACATAGATGTCATCATCTTTACTTTAGTTATCGCATCGTCAAGAAAGTAGTCTTTCCCTGTAGAGATATCTCGTATTTCCTCTTTAGTATCTTCAATAATGGCTTCGGAATCTTCTTTAAGCTGAATGAAAGCTTTATCAACAACCATTTTTGCGTCCCATTGATCTTTTACATTCATCAACCTCATATAGTTATCTAAAGAAACCATAATTCCTCCGCCTTCAGCAGTAGCTTCTGTAGTTCTAAAGTTATAAAATCCAGGCATACCTCCTGAAATGCCAACTACGCGGAATAGAGTAATATTCCCTGGGTCGTTTGGAATTTGAGGGTTGTAAAAAGTTAATCGAATATATTCTCCAACATCATCGATGCCGAAAACAGACGCAAGAGATTTAGCAATGATGCAAGTATTATTATTGTTAAAAACTTGACTAAATGAATAATTGAATCCACTCTGTGGACTGCTCCAAATCATCAAATCATTATCCATTAACTTATAATAATTTTTCTCAATACCAATAAATCCTATTTCTAAATCGTCGAAATTTGCTAGATCTGCCGCTTTTACTTGATATTTCTCTTCTGCTTGTTCAGTATAAAATTCAAAAATGTTTATAAAAGCATCATTAATAGAATCTTCATTAAAGCCGCCTCCACTCTCGCTGAAGTCGAATAAAATCGATAAAACAGAAGTTATATCAAACATATTATACAACGATATAGCAATTTCGCCAATTCCATCAATAGATTCTAATTCTTGAATCGTATCGAGCGTAATTGCGTTTGTTTCGGGATTTATTCCCTGGTTAATTAAAACTAAATCGGAACCGTATTGAAATCTTAAATTTGTTGACAAATTCTGCGATTCCATCTCTGTGACGCTAGTGATAAAAAAGATGAAAGAAAAACTAATCGCAAACATCACAATCGTGCTTGTATTCCGTCTTCTGTTTCGCTTTAGCGATATTTTAATAATATGAGCATATTTCTTAATCAATGGTGTGACAGCTCCAATTAACAGGCTTTGTATGATTGGTATAATACCTACTGATGCGAAGACCATCCCAATTAATATAGCAGCAATAAGACCAATAAATAGACCGGCAATCATCATCATTTCACCCGACACAAATACACTTGGTAGTAGTAGGAATACTAACATCCCGATAGTAGCAAGTGATGAACCAATTAGAAAGCTCCGAACATTCATGCTTCCCTCCTTTTTTACCTCCCATCCTTCCTCTTTCTTGTGAAATGGTGTAATTGATTTAATAATATCAATTTTGGCAGTTTTTAATGCAGGAAATAAAGATATTACTAAAGAAACTATGGATCCTATGGAAAATGCTAATATAACTGTTTGAGGTTGAATAACAAAATCCATATTCTGTAGGGGAAAGTCTGTTAACACAAACAATGTGTCTACGATTGGAGGTGTTCCAATAAGACCTAAGATTATCCCTAAAAGAGATCCTACAACTCCAATTACTACGCCTTCAAAAATTACCATTTTTACAGGAAACATTTTTCTTCCTCCTACAACTCTTAGGATTCCATATTCTCTAATTCTTTCTTCTGTTGATGTAGAAAGAATAGAATTTATTAAAATACCCGTAATAAGCATAGAAATTATCGTAATAAACCAAAAAATTATTGTCATTCCCATTAGCATAAACTGTTGGGCACTAATTTCTTCTACTTTTGGCATTGCTACAGTGTAAGTATTCGGATCTAGTCTTTTTTGGATTCGCGTACCTATTACCCTAATTTGTCGTTTCGTGAAATCAATGTCACTAACAACATAAATTGATTGTGGATTTTCAACTGTACCCATTATTAAGTTAATTTCCCCTTCCCGTTCCATAAAAGACTGAGCTTGTTCTAGATTTATAATAATTAGAGCGCTCTCCAATTCAGTAAATTTTAAGTCTTGTCTACAGATAGCCACAACTTCAACATCTAAAGAATAATGTTGATAATTCATATGGATTATATCTCCGATACTCACATTTAGAAGCTCGGCAACCTTCCATAAAATAACACCTTCCCCCATATTTGGTTCAGTATCATAAATATTTCCCGTTTCAGTACCATTCTGATCTACCAAATTTAAATTTCCCATTTGGCCATTTCTAGCTTCTTTTAAGAAGTCAATGCCATAAATTTGCAACGAACCGTTCGAATCAGTATTATCAGAAGATACTTTCACAAGCATCATAATACGTGGAAATAATTCATCGACTCCCTCGATATTTGATAACTCATTATCTATTAATGTTTCATCAAAAAAGGGATCGAAGGTTAAATCTGTATTTAAGGCTTTAGATATTAGTATATCGGAGCTTCCAGTGGTACTCGTTATCATGCCCATATAATTATAAGACATTGAATCGTTTATCATGCCAATACTGGTAAGAAGTATTATTGAAATTGTAATACCACTCAAACCAAACAACACCTTTGCTCGATCTTTTTTTATGTTTAACCAAGATTGCTGTAAAAATTGGAGTCTGATTTTTAATCTTAGTTTATATAATATGTTTTGTAAACTCACTCTATCACGCTTTACTTACGGTTGTTATAATTACTAATCTAATATACTAAATTTTCTATCATTAAATTCGAATTTTCTTAAAAATATGCTATTTTCTCCTAATATATTTTTTACTTCTTCTATTTCTCGCCTAATTAGTTTAACACCTCTACATTTTTTGCTTTTACAGTAAAAATTCTCTCCTGGTTCGTCTTTAAAATACCATTTACCACAATTTATGCAATTATAAGCAACATAAATTTGATCATGATCGCACTTCGGACACATATAGCTAAATTTACTTGATTCAAACCAAGATTGACAATACTTACAGTGGAGAATTAAGGGATTTTCTGGAGTTTCAGTGATGCCTATTCTTTTGATAACTTGATCTTTATCAATTTCTTTTTGCCTTAGTTTCTCAGCAATTGTAGCTTTACGGAGTCTGAAACTAAATTTACCATATCTTTCCACTAAAAAATAAGATATAATGCTTACTATGATAACACTCACAATTATTAGGAACCAAATTCCCCAAGTATGCAAAATCATTAACCCGTTTTCTACAACGACGGGAATTATTGATTCTGCTCTATTTCCTTCTGCATCATAAGCGACGACCATTAATGAGTATGTTCCATCATTATAGGAGGTTGTATCCCATTCAAAACTTAATATCCCGGTACTATGATTGAATTTCAATAAACTTCTTTCAACCATCTTGTCGTTGATATAAATATTTATGCGATTATCATCAATTTCAATATTATCGCTAATAATTGCCTCAATTTTAGTAATAGAGCTAACGATTTCATCGCTTAGAGGTGTGATAATTTCGATAGTAGGGTCGATGAAATCTGTGGATTTATCATACCCTAAGTAGATATTTGATATTAACCACCCATAACCTAATCCTGTTGTAATGTCATTGGATTGTAATGTAAATTTAATTAAAATAATTTCATTGGAGTATTGCGAAATATCCAACGATTCGTTTCCTGCAAGATTTTCTGAGTCAAAGTAATATTCTTTTAATATTTCCCAACTTTCCCCGTAATTATCTGAGATAGAAATTGAACACTTGTCAAGTTCATCTTGTTCCAAAAAGAATTCATTTTGTAAAGAAATTTCATATGCAAAATTTAAGAAGACATCGTATTCATCTCTAACATGTAAAGGATATATTATTAGATTAGCTTCCCAATCTGTTCCATATCCTTGTGAGAGACTACCGTAACTATGGCCTAAACCTCCATATAAGAAGGGATTTCCAAAGCGATAAAATGGATGCCAACTATTATCACCCATTAACCATTGCGTTAATTCTTTTTGCATCGGGTTTCCAGTGATATAATAATCCGATAAAGACGCAATCATATAATCGAACCCAATTAATTTACCGTTTTGATTAACGTTGAATTCGTTAGCAATAGGGTTTTGGAAATTAAATAAATTATTATCTTGATTAAAGAAATTAGTAGATTTGAAAAACTTGCCATCGTATACATGAAATCTAAAAGTTAGATTAGCAAAATCGTTTAATACGAATGATTTTACAAATTTAATTCCACGAGAGTCAAAGGAACCAAAACTCGCATTCCAAGCGCCAAATTTATTAATCATGGAGTAATTCTGATTGTTGATTTCAATAAATACGTATTCGGGATAATTGTTATCGGAATCGAAGTAATTTAACGAAAAAGCGATTCTGTCGTATTTAAATCCTTGGATATCGGAGATGTTATCATCTACCATAAAATCAATTTCAGGTGTTTGGAAGTTAGTATAATTCTCTAGCGAGAAATAAGCCAACATAATTCCTCTATAATTAACAGGATCGAAATCTTCATCTAGTACGGCTATAAATCTAAATTGGATGTAGTTTCCAACATATTGAGTAATGTTTATTTCTTCTAAAAACCACTCCCTTTCTTCATCTGAATAAGTTCTCAATGTAATCCAACCCGTCCAATTAAGATTTATCTGTAAATACATGAAATCTCCAGAATTTATACTCGTTCTTAGCCCAAACTTTGCAAAAACTTGTGTAGAGTTTATATTGATGTCGGTTAGATTAAACAAGGGACTTCTTAATGTCCCATTAGGAAATGGATTTGTTATGATATATGGTTGGTAGGTATAATTTAAGGGAAAATTATGATTTCTACCAAAATATAATGTGGACCAATTCTCAGAATATAAGGTGGAACGATTGTCATTCTGATTACTTTGATTCAACAATCCCCAGCCTGTCCCATTATAATTCCATCCGCTAATCCCATCGTTAAAATCGTGATCATAAGGAAACATTTCACTATCATCCGGAAATTCGATATTGATACTCAACACCTCAGATAGTGGAAATCTTGCATGGTGGGAGCCATCACTCGCGTTAAAATAGTAGTAATATTTTCCCGGTTTAGAAAATTCAACAAAATCGCTTCGAAAAACAGCTCCGTCAGTATAATTGTCATCAAAAGCGAATATTTGAGTCATTGCATACTTTTTTGAAGTATTTACAATATACAAATATACTTCTTGAGGTGGTACATTTGAAGAATCGTTATCGAAATACTCTATGTAAAACCAATAATTATCAATAGTATAATTCTTAGCGGGCTCATTTCCATAATATTGTTGAAGACTAATAACCGTATCATTTTTTGACCCTCCGAAGTAATTAATCTCTGTTAATTTTAACTCAGGAGTGAAGATATTACTTACATTAGAAATTGTCAGCGTAAAGTTACTTTTCCCTGATATTGCTTTAACAATTACTATACATTCTGTTTGATTATATTTTGGGGTGAAGTAAAAGAAATCTAAGTCCCCATACCATGTTTGAGCTGCTTGTAATAGCAAAGGTTCTCCAAATTGATTTGATTCATTTGCATATAGAAATAAATCTAAATCTACATCGTCATCTACACCTGATAGATTGAATTTATATTGAACATCTTCAAGTAGATTTACTTTTCTAGCAAAAACATGATTTCCTAACGGGTTTAATTCTGAACTTGTCAATTCGTACTTAGTGGATTCATTTATCTCAATTTTTTTGGTTAAAGCATCAATTGCAGCTTGAACATTTATTTTTCCATACCCCTCATGGATATCTTTTATGGTATTTATAAATCCATTAAAAAATGTTGGCGAGTAATCACTTTCATCTATGTCTGTTTTAGGATCGTCTTCTCTTTCGAGATTTGTCTCTGATGCAGTCATAAGTAATACTGCTTTTAGCATTTTTACCCATTTTGTAAGATTTTGATTATTCCATTCAACCCAACTCCCCCATTTGGCGTCAATCAAGATGTTTATTACCGCAGAAACGATAGCGGTTGATATTGAAGTCCCAATTAAAGCGGTTGTATCATTAGATTTTCCATCTGCACTTACAATTGAACGATGACCGGGGATTATACTTCCTCCTGGTGCTACAATGTCAGGTTTCAGAACATTCTCTCCAACATCTATTCCCATACTGCTATAGGAGGTTATCATATCCTCATCGTTGATCGCACCAACAACTATCGCATTTTTATTTACACCTAAACTGTTAAAAGGTTTTGAGCCTTCGATACCATTATTTCCAGCAGCGATTACTACTAAAACATGATTCTCGATGACTTCATCAATTACAGCATTAATTGCGGTTACATCTTCTCCTATCGTTCCAATGCTTAAACACACGGAAATTATATGATGGGTGGATCTGTTTTGAATAACACTTGCCATTGCCGATATTAAGTCAGATACATATCCCTGTCCTGAACTATTTGCGACTTTATAGCTCAGAATTTTGGTAGCGTTAGCGATTCCATTAAAATAATTATGGTTTTCATAATAAGATTCGGGAAAAAATGATATAGATAAGTTGAAAGAAAAAGCTGGGGCAGTATTACTTTTTTTATGATATTTAATGTAAAAATCATAAATTCCTCGTTCATTAGAGGCGACATTATGGTTTATTGAATAGAGTTGATTAGGATTTTGAATGACGCTCGAATTAACCAATGTAGAATTATAAAACAATTCCAGCCAAAAAGTATCTATTTCATTCATCTGATAATCGATGCTGGAATTTAATCCAATATTTGTGCTACTTTCAGATATGTTTACTGTGAGAATTTTAAGAGAATAATTTTTTGATGGCAAAAAATCCTCAAATAGTTCCATATGTGTGTAATTTCCATACAAATTAATAAAAGAAGGGCTACTAGATTTATTGGTGAGGACGCCTGTGCCTGCAATAACTGAAGATATGAAGGTTCCGTGGCCGTTACTATCAGATATCATATCGTTATCGACAAAATTTTGCCAACCTACAACTTTATCTTGTAAAAAGGCTTGATTAGGATTAATACCGCTATCTAAAACTGCGATAGAGGAATTAGTGTCACCGTTATAACCATTGTTATACCATGTTGCATTTACTGATTGTGTTTGAGCGCTAGCATAATTCATCTGAACTTCAATAATTTCATCGGTATCAATATTAATATCGGGAAATTCACTATATGAAGATAAATTGGCTAAAGGGATTGTTCCTGCAAATCCGGAGAATTCACTAAATAAACCATTCCAGTCTTCGTTCTCTTTTAAAATACCACCATAAGACACAAAACTATCCTTAGCACTTACGTCATAATTTGAATTATTAAAAAAAACTATTACCTTTTTGGTTTCACTGTCTGATGAGCGTAGTGTGTCTGTGAATTCTTTTGGGGTCATAAGGTTTACATTGTTTAAACCTAAAGTTTGAAATTTCAAAAGAAGACTCGTTCCGATACTTAATCCGAAGATAAGAAGTAAAACAATAAGATATTTTAAAGCTTTTTTCATGTTTAAAATTCACCTCCATCTTCTGGGCTTTCTATATGATAATTTTGTTCTTTGGACAGTGAATTAAGTCTGTCTCTTAACGTATTTTCAATTTTTAGAACCGATTCGCTATGAGATATTTTAAAGAGCATTAATTCGTTTCTCTGAAGTTCATACTTCTCAGCTTTATATTTTTTAGTTTTCCAAAAGAAAATCGTTAAAGTAATAAGCGCTATTAAGGCTGGACCTAGCACAAACAAAGCATTAATTTCTTCTGGGAAAATAATTTTAACTTCAACGGAATTTGATGTCTCTATTACTTTTTGTAAATAGAAATATTCAATGCTCGCAGGTTTTAGTTTGATTAAAGCTTGTTTAGTTGCTTGAATTTTATAAGAAAATGTAATTTTCTCATCTGGTTGTAAACTCGTAGTAGTATAAATAAGACTTCCACTAATTAATTCAAATTCAATATTTGTAAAGCCAATTGCATCACTAATAGTAATATTTTTTGCCAAAATATTTCCGGTGTTAGTAACCGTTATGTTTACTGTAATAATATCCCCAATTTCTATTTGATCTCTATTAACTGATTTTACTATTGAAAAATTGATAAAACCAAGAATTAAAGGCTTTGATGAAGCAATTTGAATTGTATTTTCCTCTAAACAACTGAAATAATTAACAGAAGGATAGTAGTATCCTTTCCATCCTATTTTTTTTATAGAAATGTTGGAAATTATTAACTCATTATACAAAATTTCTGGCGTAACCAAATTCTTTTTCCCAATAGGAGCCAAATCTCCAAATTGATCATTAAATGAAAGTGATAAATTTGGAATCATTACTCCATCAAATCCAGTATTTTTAATGTAAATTGACAAATTAAATATTTCATCGATATCAGGTGCTAAAGTTGTGGTATTATAATGGATCTCAACCGTTCTAACATAAGGTTTACGGGATAAATAATCGATTGGAGCAGAAAAATACACCTCGTTTGGATGAGCCTCCAACATTGTAGAATTTAAATTTTGAATAAAATCTATGTTGTCATAGCTAATTGTTGTATTGCTAATTGTAGCCGTATTTGGAACGTAAAAAGAAAAAGAAATCTGTTTTTTCGCAGAGGGAGCAAGATCAGGGATTTGATACATTAAATAGCCTTTTTCGATTGTAAAGTTGAAAGGATTATGAATAATTCCAGGGACCATAATTGATATATTAATATTTCTTGCGATATCTGACCCTATATTGCTAAACACTAATGTGTAGTTGTTTATCTCTCCCGCACTTGAACTATAGCTAGATAAGTAGGCATAGGATGTAATAGACGCCATGTTGCAAGTACTCAAAGAGATTGTATTTGATACTTTAATATATTCTACTTTACCACTTAATGAAGTGTAAATAACTCTAGAACCTAAAACGGTATATTCATTAACATCTCTGTAATAAAATTCTATATCTAAATCATTAATAGAAATATTAAATTCGTTAGAATTGATTCCCTTTATTTTTAAGATAATTGAATGGTTGTCTCTTTCGGCAGGATCAAAAATCCACTCAAGGGTCCCCTGGTTTTTAATAAATGTGTAAGTTGATGTGTTATTGATTGTGGTAGTTAAATACGGTGATATGTCCTGAAAAACTTCAGAAGAAAAATTAAAAACTTCAAAATTCAAAGCATCATTAGTGTCTGTGTAATTTACTACAATTGAAATTCTGTCTAAAGAATTGTTCTTTAAATCTATTGTAGTTTCGTTCATAAAAAGAAAATGTATCTCGATCTCGTGTTGATCAATATATTTCTGTTCTGATTCAATGACCCAATCTTGTGTGTCGTTGCTTAATCCCATTTGAGGAGTAGTTCCTCCAAATGATATCCCCGAAATTATCGAGGGCAGCTCTGGAAAATCTTCTTTAATAGTAAAATTATATCTGTAAAAAGAAGAAAATGTATCAATTCCTTCAATCGAAAAATTGTCATAGGTATAAGATAATACCTCGTTTGGCTCTAATCTCCAATTTTCACTATTCCAAATACTCTGTTCATTCGTGAAAGTCTCTTTTAGCGATTCTGAAGATTGACCTATTGTGTCTAATGAATCAATTAATTGTGGATTACCTATTGCAATTAAATCTATCACATGATCCATATTTTCATTATAGGGTAAAAAATTAGAGAGATTATTTAGATCTGGAAAATATTTATCTACTGTTCCTACTCCTGTTGTATCAAAATAAAAAATTCGCGGATTTTTGTCAAAGTTAAAAAAATCCTCCAAAGAAGTATATTGACCCGCATACTCAATTCTAACAACTTCCCATATAGATTCTTTAAGATCCTCATCAAGTCCTAAAAAAACTCCAACCGGTCCCACGATTATTGGAAAAATATCATCGAGTTCTATAGGTATTGGAGTAGGAACACCCCAAGCAGTTTCGTTACCTACATTTGTAGCTGTAATATTAAATGAAAAGTCTTGAAAAACTCCATTTGAGGCATTGCCACCAATTAATTCTTTTGTAATTAGTAAATTGGGTTCTGAGTTTGAAATTTTGTAGGTAATAATTAGGTCTTCAATAGGATTAAAAATTCCTGTAGGTATTCCCGGTAACCCTTGAAACCCTAATTGGGCCAAGAAGTTTATAATATCTGTTTGATCGTTCAGATTTATTGGTTTAACATAACTTTGCTTAAATCCTTTATCGTTAACCCAGAACAGTTCAAACGAATAATCTTTCAGCGTTTGTATATCGAACTCTACATCAGCGTAATAAAGTAATAAACCGATTTGTTCTATTAGAAAGTCATAAAGTGTGAAGTAAGAGGGTGTAGCATCGCTTACATCAGTACAAAAAATATTTACATTAATTTCACTCATGAAAGCGCCTATTAAAGAAATAAATATCTTTTCACTCGGTCTGAGCGCCTCTCCTTGATAACCCATTGCGTCCCATAAATTAAAACGATACTCATCTTCACTAACTTCTGTAATTCCAAGTGCTAAACCTTCATATTGTATCATTAAACTCGTGTAATGTGATTCATTAGAGAGCGTAAGGGAACTAAACGAATCACCAAAATCACCAAAATCATTTTGGGTCGACGTTTGATTGGAAGTTGAAAAATTTCCAAATATGGAACCAAAGTCAACGGTAATATCAGAAAATTGCTCAAATATATTATCAACTTCAAGATTTTCTAAATACCCTAAATCCAGTGAATCCATATTAAAATTTACCTGATCTATGGACTTAAATATGTCATAATCTAAGAAATCCAGGGAGTTTACTAAAAGAATTGTAGAAGATAAATGTTGAGTATTAATATATTCTTCTGAACATAAACGTTCAACATCTAAAGCTTTCCAGTAACCATCCATTGGTAGATTATTTGTAATTTCATCAAAGAATAGCTCCCAATCTGGATAATATCCAACAAATGGAAAGAAATAAGCGTTTGAGGTATTTAACATTATTAAATCTATCTCAAATTTCTTTTTTATAATATCTAGCGCCCGATTTGCTCTAAACAATACGTCTTCTTCTTCCATTTCTTCATCGTAATAAAGAAACCCCGAAAAACTATTAAAACTCGTTTCATATTGCTTACTATAATGATCCTCATTAAGAACGCGAGGGAATAATCCTGGCGTAATCCCGTTTGATGCACTGAAAAGCACATTACATTTATAAAAAGCGGGATCTCTCATATCAAACTTAGGAAGAATGCTTGTATCGTTGGTGAAAAGGGATTGTTTAATAACCGATTTATTCCCAGCAACCAAGGCATTAATTTGTTCTGCATATAGGTCTGTTCCTGCTATATCAGACAGTTCTAGGGATTTTTCTTGTAAATGGGATTGTTCTTCGTAATCTATTACAAACTCTTGCCTGTTAAAAACATAGTATATTGGGAAAAAAATAAAACTAAGGAAGAAAAAAGTTATTAAAATTTCTTTAGAGTATTTCATAGTTTTTCATCTCCTCTTACATCGTTTCCCTATAAATATCTATAATTTTTCTTTTTCGAGATTTATTTAATAATACTTTCATTCCAATTAGAGTAAAAATTATCGATATGGTAAAAACTACAACCATATCTGTTAATGGAAAAACTGGCACGTTAGGTAAACCGCTAGTTAAATTCATAGACACACTTAATAGTAAACTAGTAAACCACCCTACAGTGATACCTATTGTTCCACTACTTAACATAATAATTAATGACTCTACAGTAAACATTATTCCAATTTCTTTCCCTTTTAAACCCAAAGTTCTGACGATCCCTATTTCTTTTTTTCGTTCAATAATTGTTGAATACGAAGATGATAGCAATCCAAATAAACAGATGATTACAGTTGCATTTAAGGTCATAGAGAAAAACACGGAAATAACTGTGAAAAATAACTCTTGTTGCGTAATTCTCTGTTGTAAGCTCATTACTTCGAAGTCATAGAAGTCCTCATTTTCTCTTAGTAGTTTATTTCTGATAAATTGTGATGAACTTTGGGCATTCAGATTGAGTTTAATAAATATTTTATCTAAGTATGGAATTGGGGGAATATCCATAATAATCATATAAGTTTCTTGAGAAATCATAACTCCACCCATATTAGCCGATGCGGCCGATCTTCCAAATTCCTGTATAAAACCTGGCATAGCTGCTGCTACTCCAACTATTTTAAATGTATAAATCTCAGATTCATCCCCCCTCTGTATTACCATCCGAATAGTATCTCCAAGATACATATCCATACTTAAAGAAATTCCTTCTGATATGATACATGTATAGAGGGATTGTTCAATAAATAATTGTTCGAAAGAAGATTCGATTACACCTTGTGTAAATTCCATGTATTCATTGTTGATTGTAGAAGAATAAACTTCGTCGACACCTATAAGGCTAATTTTTTGTGTGGTTAGACCAGCGTAATCCCCAATTTCAGCCGTAAATTGTTTATTTTCTTCCGAATAGATTTGTGTTAACTGGAAAGGGCTGGCGATTACCGAGGAAATCCTCTCGATACCATCAATTTTTAACAATTCCTCCTCGAAATCGCTTGTGAGAATTCTATTCGGATTTACAGAAAAACCGTTATCTTGACTTGTTTTAAGACCATCTACAGAGGTGCTAAGAAATTCACCATCCCCTCCCCCATCCCCAAATAAATTAAAACTTACTGCTTCTTCGGGTTCGATCCACCCTTCTGTTTCTATTACTAAATCTGAGCCGAAATCCAAGTTGGCACTCACCACACTCTCGTTTGCTAAAAAGCTAAATACGCTCGAAGTAAATATTACGAACGAAAAAGTAAAGGCAAAAGTTATTATCGTGCTAGAATTCCTTCTAACATATCTAAATATAAAGATTTTGTAGACTGGAGCAATTTTTTTGGTAAATACTTGAAAAAATCTTATGAACATTCTTAAAATTAAAGGTAATATTCCCAATCCTGCTAATGTCATCCCAATCAAAAATACTAATAATAAAGCTATTAAGGTTCCTGACATCAACGCAGCGTCTCCCGTATTTAATATTCTAGGGATAACAAACATTACAAATGCTCCATTCACGGCTAATATAACACCAACGATTATAAGCTTATAATTCACTGAAGCTCTTTTTCTTAGTTTATATAACACATCCTCTTTACGATAAGGATGGATAGATTCGATTAATTGGAGCTGCATAACCTTAATAGCAGGGGCGATGCTGACAATAAGCCCCACACTTATTCCAATGATATAAGCAATTAAAAAAGACCAAATTGTTGACGAGAAGGCTATATTTCCCGCTAAGCCTGGTATCGATCCCGCTATAGCAGCTCCTGCGATTGGAAGTACGATATATTCCGTTAGGAGCTGGGCTAGAAATATCCCTAATATTGTTCCAATATTACATAACAACAATCCTTGTACTAAAACAATTATCAAATTGTAACGTTTAGTTGCTCCCAGCGTTCTAAAGATCCCAAATTCTCTTATACGCTCTTCAACAGAAGTTTTTAGAATCCCGTTAATTAAAACACCAGAAATTAACATAGAGATCATTGTTACAAATACAAAAACTATTGTCAACCCGACGGTAAACATTTCAGAAAAACCTAAGATGTCTAATTTTGGTAAATCTATATTATACTCGTTTAACCCGATTAGCATTTGAACTTTCCCCGCTAAATTTTTGACTCTGTTTTCTGAACCTTTGATATCTCTTGAGTCGTACAAGCCTTCGGCGCCTTTCAATGTCATAATTAATTCATTACATTTTCCATTGATTGTCGCATTGTCAAAGATATCATAAATTGTATTAATATCAACAACAATGAAGGGTCGGTTCGTATATGTTATGGGCCATTTCAATTGAAAATCAAAAATCCGAATTATAGTAAATGTTTTCACTGCGGAATAAGTCGTATTTCCGAGCCATAATGCCATTCTTATTTCAATTGTGTCGTTCTCTGCATATTTAATTTCATCATTTAACCCATAATATACCACACATTGGTTCAAGGCTAAATTAGATATCTCTAACAAATCGTTAGTATCCGGCTTTAAAAAACTCCCAAATTGAAGTTGGTTTTCTAATTCAAAATCTATACCAGATATAATAACGCCTCTACTTCTATTTTCTAATTCTTGGGTTTCAAAACCCTTAGAATAATTAACTTCTCCCCATAGACTCAACCTAGGAATAAAAGCTTCAACTTCGTCTACATCACTTCCAATTGTTTCTATTAAGGGCTGATAGCTGAAATAATTCGACCGATTATAAGGTTCACCATTATAGTGCCTTACAGAAACATTAAAATCTTGTTGGCCCGCATCAATACTTAAATAATCAATGAAGGTAACTGCTACAGAATCTGATAAAAATAGAATTAACGCTAAAAGTCCAATAGAAACTGTAATTCCTAATAACCCAACAAAGGTCCTGGTCTTGTGACGGACGAAATCTTTAAAGGCGTATTTAAAAACTATTTTTATGTTTGTCATTCGAATTAAAATGGTTAAAAAACATACTTTTATACTAAAATAGATAAATTAAATCAATCTAAAATCAAGTGATCTCCTGAAATTTGTCCACTGATGTTACTTTCTTCTATAAGCTCAACCAAGATGTCATTAAAATGCTCTGGTAGGTTTGAAATGATCGGACTTGGAACGCTATTTCTAATTTCGCTAACTCTTATTTTAGTTTTACCTAAATTTTTTTTGTCAAAGAGAAATCTGAATATCATATTTTTACATTTTTCCTTATTAATCTCAGCATCCTGTTTCCTTCGTAACTGCATAATTTCAGTTTCTTTTAGACCTCTAATTTTCCCCTCGTGAGTTAATTTTCCATCTTTCATATGATAAACTTTAGTAGCGTATTCAGTAACCGCAGCATCGTGAGATACCGATATAAATGTTGCTCCTCTTTTATTTAGATCTCTAATAAGGTTCAAAATCATGATTCCAGTCTTGGAGTCTAAGTCACCAGTTGGTTCGTCGAGAATAACTATAGCTGGATCGTTCGCAAATGCTCTTGCAATTGCCACCCTTTGTTGTTCCCCTCCGCTTAATTCTGATGGTGAATGGTGAGAACGTTCATCCAATCCTACAAGACTTAGTAAATCCATCGCCTTTTTTTTCTTGCCTCTTTTACTTAACTTTCCTGAAAAATGTAAAGGGACCATCACATTTTCTAAAGCTGTCATTTGCGGTAGTAAATTATAGAATTGAAATACAAAGCCAATTCTTTCTCTTCTTATTTCTGCTAAGGCGTTGTCATTAAGCATTGATATATTACGTCCTTCCAAGAAAATCTTTCCCCTCGTAGGAGTATCTAACCCACCAATTAGGTTCAAAAGCGTTGTTTTGCCACTTCCTGAAGGACCCATTATATCGATGAAATTACCTTTATCAATTGTTATATCAACGCCCCGTAGAGCTGCTACCGCCGTAGTTCCAAGCAAGTAAGTTTTGTGTAGGTTCTCAACGACAATTAAATGGTCATAATCTCTTCCCACTTCTTTTTCTTGTTTTAATTCTAATTTGATTTTCTTTCTTTCTTCACGAGAGAGGGAAAGTGATTCCAATTTCTGCTTTTTTAATGTGTTCTTTTGTTTTTTCATTTGCCATTTTCGAAAATCTTTGTTCTCTATACCCCTCCAGATCGCAAGTTTTCCAGTTTCGTTTTCGTATTCTTCCATTTCCGGAGTTTTTTTACTAATACTTTCTTCAGACATTAAGTTTAACCCTTATTTGAGAATAGATGCATAAAATGTAATACAACTACTAAGATAATCTTTATTGCAATAGGTTTAGAAGTATTAGGAATGTTTTAAACATTAAGATTCTATTATTTTCGAACAATTAATAAAATAATTCTAAATATAAAACGATTGAAATATGAGTGAAATTCATATTCCTTCTAAGTATTTTAAAATTTTCAAACTAATATTTTTCTCTGCTTCTATTTTTGTTTTAAATCTCTTCGATTTCAAGTTGTTAGGTACTTTAATTAGCTCTTTTTGATTAATATCGACTATTACTGGGTTTTTCGCAATCCAACGAGCATCATTATCTGGACCTAGCTT
The DNA here is from genome assembly GCA_019057735.1 of Promethearchaeota archaeon. The sequence goes on from JAHLWV010000004.1 coordinate 21,078, forward strand.
TTCAAAATCAAACTTTATGGTAGGTGTTGTTTTGAATTTATTCTGTAAATATTCTAGAAGCTGATTTTTGTATAAATGTGGTGATTCCTTCATTAACGACTCCCAATCAGTTATAAACCTATCAATAATTATTCTTTCAACAACTTGTAAATTATTCCCTGAATCGATAAAAATTGCTCCACATATCGCTTCGAATACATCTGCAAGTATCGAACTGTCTTTTACTCTTTGCTTTTTTGAGGAAAAAATGTACTTCCACAATTCCATTCCCATCGCTATTTTATGAAAAGTTTGATTATCCTCTAAGCGTAGTTTAGCTTTAGTTAAATTTCCCGGATCGATTTCACCTATACTATAGAGTCTCAAACTAATGATTAATTTGATTACAGCATCTCCAAGTGTTTCGAGGATTTGATAGGAAGAAATCTTTTTTTCGTTAGCAAATTGGGATGTAGTTAAGGCTTGAAGCAGTATTTCTGGTTTGTTAAAACGATAATTTATAAAATCTTGAAATTGATTTAGAATATCTTCTGTAATCTTATCCATACTTATATAAAATGAAAGGATAAATTTAAAAATTTAAATAAAGTTAGTTAGTATATGGAGCGAGAAAACATATTAAAAACTCTTTCTCTCATAGAAGATTTCGAGCAGAAAAATGCAGAGATAGATAAAATTCTTTCAAATTTGCCGATATTATCTCGTATTGAACTTCTTCAGGAGATTACACGAGATATTATTGAACAGAATCGTATTATTAAAGAACATGGATTTCTTAAGGAAAATATCTGTGATCCAGAATCGTCAAATCAAGAGGTCTCATCAATAAATTTATTAATTAATAATCTCGTTTCAACTATTCAAAAAAACCCTTCAAAGAAAGTGCTCTATTTAAGGTTATTCCTTGATAAATTTAAAGACATTTCTGATCAAGATAAAAATGTTGTTATTCAGTCTATAAAGGATGAAGATTCTGAAGGCTTAAAAGAAAAAATATTATCTATTTTAAAAGTATTCAAATTGGAAAGATGAATAGAAAAAAATAGAGTTTATTCGTTATCGATTTTAATTGCTAAATTCTGTTTGAACTTGTCTTATCCTATGCAGGTTCAACTTCATATTCAAACAGCTTCATTAAAATTAGAACACTTTTAATACCTTTTATTTTGATCCGAAAAGTGATGACTTTCCAAATAATAGATCCCATTGAAATATCACCCCCTCCCAAGAGGTCTACAAACACTTCAGTTTTTGTTTGTAATAAGCCATCCCAACCGAGAGTTTTTTTCGATATGTTGGATTTTGGGGTGTTTTCAATGCCCTCAACATAGATTCTACCCTTTTCTATCACTAAAAGTGCAGCATATTTTCCATCTTTGGCATTTAAAAGAATTTTGATTAAGGAATCCTTATAGTCTTCTTTAAATTGCTCAATTGTGTTCAAAACTTCTATTTCTTTAGCCACAACTTTCGCAAATCCTTTTAACCGCTTCTTTTTTTCTACTTCATTCATGGTTAATCATTTTTTACATTAATGTAAAATTTCGATACCTTAATTTCCTATCTTAATAAATCTAATAATAGTAAAATATCTATAAAATTGTCTTTTTAATGTTTAAATTTAACGATTCTTTAATCGGAGAATTGTTATTGCTCCGTGAGGCTAATAACTCTCAGCACCACCAGCATCAAAGAATTCTTCAAAAGCTTTTCTATCCTGAGCAGAAATTTTCTTACCACCCATGGATTCTTTCACAACTATAGGGGCTAACTCCTTTTCGTCGTGTTTGATCTTTTTAACTATTTTAAAATCATCTGGTTCGGTTTCTAAATCGAATTCTTTATCGCAAGCTTTGCAATATAATTTTTTGTCTTTTGTTGGAAAAATTATATTATCACAATCTGGGCAGAACTTCATGGTTTCGATTATCACTAATTTTTCGTTTATTACTTTTTTAATTCTTAAGTGTCTTGTATAATCTTCTATCGTCAATTAATATGTAAAATAGTTAACATTTATAAATTTATTGGCGTCCAATTAGAGAAGTTGAGTTCAGATATTTAAACTTTTCTTTTACATTTTTGTTGTATAACAAATAAAAAGGTTATGAGAGAATAGTTTATGATTGTAGATGGTATGAGGTTAAGTGAAATGCTAAGTTAGGATTGTTTTTGTGGTAAGGTTTTTTGTGTAATTTTATCTTAATTTTTGTAAATCTATAGGATTCCCTTCTAAACAAAGCGTACTTATTTTTTTTAAGTTGTCTAATTCCTTTATTTGAATAATATTATTGTGCGTACAACCAAAGAAATATAAATTTGAAAGATTTGCTAACCCCTCAATTTTACTTATATTATTATAACTCAAATCTAAATCCTCTAAATTATTTAAGTGTTGGAGATTAGTTATGGTAGAGATTTCATTTTTTATTAGATTTAAGCTCCTTAAATTAATAAGGCAATCAAGTCCCTTAATCTCAGAAATCTGATTATCACATAAACACAAATATTTTAATTTCTTTAGGTTGTCTAAATTTTTAATTCTGGAAATCTTATTTTTTTTTAACCAAAGTTCTTCGAGGTTTTGAAGAGCATTTAAGCCTTTGAGTTCAGATATTTGGTTCTTTTTAAGCCATAATACCCTTAAGTTATCTAGATTATCAAGTCCTTTTATTTCAGTAATTTGATTATTGTTTAAACATAAAATCTCTAATTTTTTAAGGTTATCTAAGCCATTAATTTGAGATATCTGGTTGTTTGATAAATCTAAGATATGCAAGTTGGATAATTTTTCGATGCCTTTTATCTTTTTAATATCCTTTATGCCTTTATTGGTTAAGATTAAGGTGTGATTTTCTATGTTAAATTTTTTTCCATCATAGAGGACAAAATTTAGACTTTTTTGGATATGCATGGATTGATATTGGTTTTAGTAAAACTTTTATTTAAACTTATCGTATGAGTTCTCTTAAATTAAGAAACATAAATGCTAAACTTTAAAGTAATAATTAATTATTTTATGAGAGAATATCGATATGAATGCAAAGAACAGGATTATCATTATGGGTCATCGAGGCGCAAGTAAAATAGCCCCCGAGAATACATTAAAAGCATTTAAAGAAGCAATTCGCTTAAAAGCAGACGCGGTTGAATTTGATGCCCAAGAAACAGTTGATGGCGAAATTGTTATCATCCATGATTACGATACACTTAGAACCGCAGGAACTGAAGGTATTGTAGAACAAATGACCCTTAAAGAATTAAAAAAATTGAATTTTGGAAATGGTGAACAAATTCCAACACTATTGGAATTAGTTGAGTTAGCAAAGGATAAAATATCTCTCAATTGTGAAATTAAGGTAGAAGGTATCGCAAAAAAAATAATTCATATTTTCCAAGATTCCGACATTCTTGATTCTACGATAGTTAGTTCATTTTTACATGAAGAATTGATTAGGGTACAAAAAATTGAACCACAATTAAAATTAGCACCCCTTGTCCCTGCTGAACCAGGAAAGTTCTCAGATTGGAATTATAAAAAGAAATTAATTGATTTTACATCTGAGAATAATTACTATGCAATTAATCCGCTATATAAACTAGCAGATAAACAATTTATCGAATATGCCCATGAAAAAAACATAAAAGTTTTTCCTTGGACTGTTGATTCTGGAATTGCTATGAAGAAATTAATAAATATGGGCATAGATGGAATTATAACCAATGATATATCTCGTCTTAAAGAAGTTTTAAACCGTAATGTCTAATCCAATTTATAAAACACAATTACAAATTAATAGGGAATATTATTTTTAGTAAAAAAATAAATGATTTTTTAGTAATAGGTCACAGAGGTGCTAGTTCAGAAGCACCTGAAAACTCTCTAAAAGCTTTTGCGAGAGCAATTGAGTTAAATGCAGATTATATTGAATTTGATATTCAGAAGACGCTCGATAATGAAATTATTATAAGCCATGACTCCGATCTTTTAAGAACTGTTGGTTTACTAAAAAATTTACGAGATTTGTCAATTGAAGAAATTAAAAAACTAGATATTGGGGAGCGGGAACGAATACCTACACTAAATGAATTAATAGCAATCACTAAAGGAAAGATAAAACTCCAACTCGAAATTATAGCCCCTGGAATTGTTAATGATTTAATTAATCTTTTAAGAGAAGAAAACCTAATTAGCACCTCAATCATTAGTAGTTTTGAGATTCATGAATTATTGAAAGTAAAGGAAATTGAGCCTGGATTAAAAATAGGCTATTTAATTCCTTTTGCTTTGACGAGAATTCGAATGGTAAAACGATTAGTCCAAAGAGCAATAGATAATGAGTTTTATGCAATCCACCCCTCTTATCTAATAGCTGATAAATAGTTTATAGATTTAGCTCATGAAAATGGTCTTAAAGTTAATGTTTTTACAGTAAATGAGGAAGACATGATGAGAAAGCTAATTAAGTTAGGTGTTGACGGAATTTTTACTGACGATATTGCTTTATTAAATAGAACACTAGGAAGAACTAATCAATAAAATATTTTAGTCAAGTTCTATTATATTTCTTATTAATTTAAACGAATTTTTCTTGGTTTTACAATGTCTTCATTAGAAAAATCACCGATTGATTTTAATAGATTATTCTTTCCAAGAGCTATTGGCATTATTGGAGCAAGTCATCATCCCGCAGGCGGTGGTTTTTTTGTTCGATCATTGAAAGGTAAATTCAAAGGAACTACCTATCTATTTAATCCTAGATTAGCTGGAAAAACATTACATGGTCAGAAGGTTTATGCATCTATTTTGGAAATTTCTGAACCAATAGATTATGTTATTATCGCTGTTCCCGCACGATTAGTTCCGAAAGTCTTAGATGAAATAGGTCAAAAGTCCGTTCCCTTTTGCACAATTTTCTCTTCAGGATTCCGCGAAGTTGGTAATGAGGATCTAGAAAAAATAACTCTCGAAATAGCTCGTAAACATAAAATACGTATCATTGGTCCAAATTGTATTGGTGTCTATAATCCGAAAGGTGGACTATATTTTGCTTATGAGCAATCCCGTAAGTATGGAAATTTCGGAGGAATTTTCCAATCGGGAGGAATTGCTCAAAATATATCCCAACTCATAGTCTCTTATGGCTTGTATGCATCTAAATTCATCTCTATAGGGAATTCCCTTGACTTATCTCCAGTTGAATTTTTAGAATATTTCTTAAATGACGAGTATACAAAAATTATTGGCTTATACATTGAGAGTCTAAGGAATATTGAACAAGGAAGAAAATTTATGGATATTGTGAAAAAGTGTAATTTAAACCGTAAACCCGTTATTCTGTGGCGCGCTGGATATGGTGAAGCAACCAAAAAAGCGATTCTATCTCACACAGGAGGATTGGCAGGTAATAACGAAATTTGGAAGGCGGTAGGAAAACAAACTGGGAGTTGTATAGTAAATAACTCAAATGAACTTGCTGCGTTGGCATCTGCTTTTAATTTAACTCGTTTACCTAATTCACGAAATGTTGGTGTTATTGGGATTGGTGGAGGTTCAACAATAGAAGCGATAGATATTTTAGAAACGTATAACCTAACAATTCCCCAATTATCAGAGAAAAGTATAAGTAAAATGAAAAGATTCGTTCCTGATGTAAACACTAATTTATCAAATCCCATAGATCTAGGTGGGATGGGAATTCAACCCAATATCTACTATCGTACGATATTAGCGCTTGATAAAGATCCTAACATTTCTTCTATTATTTTTATTAAGGATCCCGAAAGATTTGGAGGATTTTCTGACTTAATGGAAGAATTAGGTTACGGAGCATTAGATCTAAATAAAGAATTCATCCGATACATCTCAAAAGCGAAGAGTGTATGTACAAAACCTATGTATTGCGTCATGCTGAAAATCAACGAAGGGTTTGAAGAGTATAAAAGTAGATACAAGTTCAAGCTGAAATTACTTAATCGAAATGTTCCAGTATTTGAATCTTTAGATCTTGCAGGAACAGTACTGGATAAACTCAACTCTTATCGCGAATTTTTGCAAAAGCATGGAAGATATCCAAAAACTAAGGATTAATAATAAGAAAAAAATTAAGAACTTAACAAACTAACAAAGTTTAGAAGGTCAAAATATTCGTTTTACCAAGCTTGTCTAGAATTTCCTCCTTTTTATTTAATACTTTGATGTCCTTTGGATTTAATTTTAAAGCAATATTAACACACTCAATTGATTCTTCTGTTTTTCCCATCTCACATAATATATCACTCATATTGAGCATGACATCAATATCTTTACATAAAATTCTCTTTACATTGTCTAACCACAATTTCGCTTTTCTAGGTTCATTATTTTTCAAGAAATTCCTTCCTTTATTTTTCCAAAGTTGAGCATAGTTTCGTCTAAGAGTTAAAACAGTATTGAAACACTCTAAAGCCTCGTCAAATTTACCTAGTTTAGCAAGTACAATACCTTTATTCTTCCAGCTTGTATAATTCTCTGGTTTGATAGTAATTACAAAGTTAAAGCAATCTAAAGCTTCCATAAGGTTACCAAGCTTAATAAATGCTTGACCCTTATTATTCCAAGCTCTTATATACTTCGATTTCATTTCTATCGCTTTATCAAAACAATCAAGTGCTTCTTTAGGTTTTCCAAGTTTACAAAGGACAACACCTTTATGATTCCACACATTAATGTAAGTTGGGTATAATTTTAATGCTTCATCAAGAAAGTATAGTGCTTCGTCGAACTGCTTAATTTTACTAAAATCTTTTGCTTTCTCGAAACAAGAACGAGCTTCTGGAGTTGGAATATGATACATTGAGAATTACTTAATATTTTAATTTTATTGGATAGTGATCTATTACGCTTTTTAATAGATTTCAATATACATTAAGTTTTCATAATATTTATATTTTACAATGATGTCAAAAAAAGGTGTTGAACAATGAAAGTAATTATTTCTACAAAAATTAAAATTGAATAAACCAAGAGCTATTCAATGTGGTCTACATCAATAGGACGCCCAGGACTCCCTTGATAATAGAGTTTATTAGGCTTTCCTCGCCAATTTTTATGCAATACCGTGTTTGGAAAAATTACATTGTTATCAGTGGTTAGAGCATTTGGACCCATTATAATTCCAGGATACAATGTCGTATTTTTTCCCATTGTTATTTTCATCATGCTAATCTTTCCAAATATTGTATTTACAGCGTGGCTTGATAGGGCAGATGTAGGGTATACGAACACATTATCTCCTAATTCAGTAAATTCTAATCCTACGTACGCATCGGAATAAATAACATTTTTCCCGAGTCTATTGTGGCCTACTCTCCTTAAAGTTCTATTAACGAGCCATGGGAACGGAGATTTCGATGTTAGCCACATCGGAAATTTAATGATAAATCCTCGTTTATGATAGTATTTCATAATTTTACTCTCCTTGCTATCATTATCTTCTAAAACTCTTTTAAACACACCTTCAGCAGGAGGCGATTTTTTATTCCACCTTCGCACCCATAACGCTGTAAACTCAATTAAGAGAATTAGGTAAAGGAAATAAAGCAAAAAAAGAAATCCGGGGAGTATTAACAGGTGAATATCTAAGGAGATTGAGAATGGAATTATAAAACCATATTCAAACAATAAAAATAAACCTAAACAAATGTATAAAGGAACTAAAAAACTTATGAAATTTATTTTAAAAAAGTCCAGAACGGGAAGCTCTACAACTTTATCCTTTTTCTGTTCAAATTCAGAATTTGTTTTTCCAACTCCTTTCTCATCGTTCATAATATTATTATTACTAAAATCTTATAAAAAATTATTTA
>JAHLWV010000393.1 GCA_019057735.1 Promethearchaeota archaeon
TTAAAAATTCCGTATATATTTGATTTAGATTAGAATTCAAATTTTCGTCTAACCAGGTGCCACATCCAATGTTAAAGCGTTTGTCATCTATAGGGAATATCCAGCCATATCCTTTATACGCTCTAAAAAATAAGGAAATAGAATCTTTATCCAATAAATTTTCCCCTTCCATTATAGCACACTTGCATAGTCCTATCTCGTCAATCTTCCATTTTCCTTTCAAACCAGATTTAGGCGCTAATTTTGAGCTCATACCGTCCGCTATAATTAAAATTTTTCCGAGGTATTCCTTCTTCCCCAAAGGGGTTTTTGTTTTGATCCCAACTCTACGATCATTTTTAGTTACAAAGTCGTAAGATATATTCTTGTTAAACAATTGAGCTCCAGCTTCTATAGCGATATTCCTTACAAAGTTATCAAATTCTAAGCGATCTACATTTATCGAATAATCTCTAATATTTTTCCACGAATATTTAATCTGACGATAATCCCCAGAATATATAGTAACTCCAGTATTAGGGTGATAATTTAACTTTCGCAGTTGAGGGTAATATTTAAAGATTCTTGAGCTAACAGCACCACCGCAAGGTTTTCGCCAGTTAATATTCCTTTCGAGTAAAGCGACTTCAAACCCACTTTCAGCCAGAACTTGAGCACACTTAGAGCCGGCGGGCCCCGCCCCCGATATAACAACATCAAACATTTTCATTATAAGTTTTTTTTTGTAAGTATATTAGTTAATGGTTAAAGCATTAAAAATTATATTTTCCTTATAAAAAAGAAATTTATCGTATCAAAAATGATTAATTTATCCTATTCCTATTTTCAAACTATGGCTATTAAAAAAACAGAAAATTACGATTTTGTAATAGTTGGAGCTGGACCAGCTGGATTAACTGCGAGCATCGTGGTAGCTAGGAAAGGATTTAAAGCTGTGATTTTAGAGAAAGGTGAACTCCCTGGACCAAAACCTCGTGGTGAAGGAATGGGCCATTATCCTATTGTAGATATCATTTTAGGAAAGGATTTTTTACCTTCTATAGGGATTAAATCCAACGGAGGAAGAGTTTGGCATTCTCCAGGAAATTTACAAACAACAACGACTTACAAAGAATACGACCATTATTTTTTCGAATGGAGAAAATTTATCGATAGATTTGTTGAAATTGCGAGCGAGTTAGGTGTTGACATCCTTTTAAAAGCGAAGGTTACAGAACCGATTGAGAAAAAGGGTGCTATTATTGGCGTAAAATTTAAAGATAAGAATGGGGATCTTAATGAAGTATATGGAAACGCAATTTTAGATTGCAGCGGATATTCTGGCGTTATTGGAAGCCATTATGGAGTTCCTTACGACGAAAAAATTAATTGTCCCATAATAAAATGCTTAATTAGTGAAGCTAACATAGATATAAGCGAAACTCCAGATTTACAATTCTTTTTCATTGGGAACGGTGATTTGGATTACTCCCCTAACTTTCCTCCAAGTATTGCGTATGTATTTCCATTAGAGAAAAAAAGAGCAGAAGTGGGTTTAATGTTGCGAATGGCACAAGTACCTCAAATGAAAACCGTTAAAATACCTGATCACGACGAAATCATGATGGTTTGGGAAAATTTGAAGAAAGATTTTCCAGGATTTAGCGAGTTTTTTAAGGAGGCTAAAATTGATTACGAGGAATTAACATATATACCAAACGCTAAAATGGTCGAAAATTTTGTTCCATTTCCCGGTGTTGTTCTTATCGGAGATAGTGCCGGATTTGTAAATCCGTTTGGATCTTCAGGGTTGTACTATTCAATGGCGATGGCAGACTTCTGGGTTGAAAATTTGGCAAAGAAAATGAAAGAGGAGGAAATTGTATGGAGCTCTGAAAATATAGATTATTACAAAAACAGCTTTGAAGAATTTGAAGTATTTAAACAAGTGAAATCTATGTATAATCTTATTGGGGCTTTCGAATATAAAATATTTAATCGATTAAGAACTTCCGATAAGATTAACAAAAAATGGGAGTACATCTCTTCACTTTTAAAACAAGCTTAGATCGATGCTATTTAAAACAAGATAAAATCTTAGAGTACATCTCCATTATATTATAGAAAATTAAGAATTGATAGAAAGAATAATTCTATAGGAAATGATAAAAACATACAATGATTTTTTTATTAATAGAATAATTATTTTATTAAATAATTAAATAATTAGATCATATAAGTAAACATGACATATACTACAATTTCTATTAAAGATAAGACCAAAAAGGAATTAAAGAATCTTCTATCGTTATATAATGCGAAATCTATGGATGAATTACTAAAATTATTAATAATAGAAGCAAAGAAAAAGAAGATTGACGATTTTGGCATTGAATTTCAAAAAAAATTAAAAGAAAAGAATTTATCTTTAGAAGATATCATAAAATCTGGAGAAGAAATAAGAACAAAAATCTTAAAGGAAGAATCTAAGAAATGATTCCCTTAGTTATAGATACAAACATAATGTATTCAGCCATATATAATAAAAATGGCATCGAAAGACAACTTCTTAATTGTATTATTGATAATAATGAAATTCAATTATTTGCACCTACTATATTTTGGGATGAAATTCTTAGGAATCTTTTAAAAAAATTAAATATTCAGGAAGAAACTGTGAATTCTATTCTTTCTCAATTTGATATAATTAAGATTTCTCCCAAACAATATAAACCAAAGATTGTGGAGGCTAAAAGTTTAATTTTCCATGAAAATGACATACCTTTTGTTGCCTGTGCCCTTTTCTTAAATGCACCAATTTGGTCAGGAAATGAAACTCATTTTAAAGCTTTAAATAAATCTAAAAAAGTAATCTGGTTTAATTCAAAAAGACTAAACAATTTTTTTGAAAAAAATAACATCGAAAAATCAGATTAGGTACTGAGACGATAGACTTACTAAATAATTTCATGAGATGAAAAAAGAATGAAAAAAAAACCAAAACGTGGATTTTTAGTGGCACTACTCATTGGTTTTGATGAAAAAGAGATTCATACTTGGAAAGTGTATAGTCATTCTTTAAGAGTTTATAAAACTATCAAATTAAATCGCAAATGGAAATACTTGGATGATAAGCAAATATATCATTTACTTGAAGAATTA
>JAHLWV010000394.1 GCA_019057735.1 Promethearchaeota archaeon
CATGGAATTCGACTAGGTCATTTAACTTATTAACACTTAAATCTACATGCTCTCCCCTAGTACGAGCCTCGATAGATTTAATTAAATAAGAAATGTCTTTTTCTTTTGACCAGAATATATTTTGATTTATATTTTGGACTTCTGAGAGTGGTTTTGACACTTCACCTAGAATATTTCTTACATTAAGGAAAAATTGTTTAAAAAGATCTTTAGTATAAAAAAATTCTTTTTGTTCTAAATCGTAAAAATCTTTCCTTGAAAACGCCTGTTGAAGAGTGCTCCACAAATATCTTTTAACGCTAATTAGATTTTCTTTAAAAATATTTGTTAACAATGAAATAAATGTCCCCTTTTCGCTACTACTTAAGTATGGAATTAATAATACTACATTTAGTATTTCTCCAGAAACAATTGTCATTCTTTTTGATATAAAAGATATTTTTCTAAGATTTTCTAAAGTTTCCTCGTTATTTTTTAATAAAACAATAAAAACTTGAACCATTGAAACTACTATATTTGCGATTAAATTAGGTTTAATTACAGGTGGTTTGCTTTTTATGTAATAATCTAGCTTTTCCTCTATTAATTGATGTGTTAGGTCGGATAATTCATAATGCTTATATGAACTCAGTAATTTTTTTTCCTTAGATTTATAAATAGAGTTTATCAAGGATCTGTTTTTTACAATCGTGCGAATTGATTGCAAATTAAAGATCTTCAAATCGTAACAAGAACTAATTACTTTAAAAAAAGAGGTATATTTGTTAATTTCTTCCTCAAAATTCTCCTTTGATTTAAAATATAATGGAAGAAATTTGTTAAAAATCGCTTTAATAATTGATGAATTTTTAAATATAATGTTATTTTCGATAGAATTTGATACTCCTTGTCTTTTAAAATGTTCACGAAATTTGAAGACGCTATTGATAGAAGGATTTTTAGTCAAAATAACTTTAATTAAGTTAAAAGTAATGATATAATCGTTAAGCATGTTTTTAATGTAAAAGAATCCAAAGAATTCATTTGTTTCCAAAAACGCTAGAAAATCGTTGCTGAGTTTTAACGAGTTATGAATGATTAACAAATTTGCTTTTAAGTCAGTAATAAATTTCCTTTGACTAATAATTTCGTTAATAAGATCAGTCTTTAATAACTTAAGAGCTCCAGCCCTTCTTTCGAAATTAAATCCCGTTTGTGAAAAGTAACGAATTCTATCAATTATTAACCAATCGAGAAGTGACAAATTAGGCATATTAACTTTTCTACCATATGCAATCGAAAAATCTAATTCATATTTACTCTCATAAAACTTATGATTTTTATTAACAATTGTTTTTCTATCGTGATATTCTCGAAAATAATTTAAGTTAACAAATGTTTCAACGTTTTCAAGGATGTTTAACTTAATTTGAAGAGCATATCCATAATCTCTAAACTTCTCGAAATAATTTTTTAAATCTTCAACATAAATTTTTGGTATTACAAAATATCCTTCAATTTCAAATCCGAAACTATTTCTGGATTCCTTAAGAAGAACAAAAAAGGGTAGCTCATTAATGAATTTGACTATTTCGGACTTCTTAAGGATCGGGTTGAATTTAATGCAGCAATTTATTGAGTGTATGTTTAGTGATGGCCAGTTTATTTTATAACTCGGAGATATAGAACTAAAATTTTTAATCCATTGCATATTTTCAGTAAATTTATTTCGACTTAGATCAGTTTCAATCACTCCTTTTTCTTTAAATAAAGTAAAATAACCTTGATAATCTAACAATGCGGAATAATATTTTACCTGATTGAAGATTTTGTTAAGAACTCTTATTGTTTCTATTATTTCGTCATTGAATAATGATTTTGACGAAAATAAAAATTCCTTGAAAAATGTGTCGTAAAAATTTTGCTCTTTTTCACCAATAATTTGGATATTTTTTCTAATATATTCGACGAAAAAGATAAAGGGACTATCAATATTCCCAGTACTTTCACGTCTTAAAAAATTCTCTAAGCGATCTAACTCACCTGAAATGAATTTGTAATTAACCAGTTTATCCCGTATGAGCTGGTTCCATTCATTGATAGATTTTAATTTTTTAAGATCGATTAATATTTTTTGATTTATGAAAATTTCAATTACATTCGGTAAGACTGGCATATGGCTCCGCTTTGCTGAAGTGTCGTAACCGGATGGGAGGATTGTATATTTATAAGCTTCCCGAAGCATAATAAATTGGATGTATTGAACGAAATCAGAATATACTTTGATATTGAGAATATCATTATTGTAAGATCTGTCAACTCCTATTGAAAATATGTTATCTGACGCACCTGAAACGCTTGATTCTTCGTTTTTTAAAGTAATGTTTATTTTAAAAATTTTTTTTACTTCTATATTGAGATAGGATTCAATTTCTCGAAGAAGTTCACGAAAATAGTAGTCAATCCTTTCGAGGATTTTTTTAATTGGAGTTTCTATTAAAAAATCGATATTTAATTTTGCCATATGTTCAATCGAACATTCATCTTAAGAATTTAAATACTTTTTCATGCCATAAATTTTTAGATTTAATGATTAAATCGATTTTTTTAGTATATCAAATCCAAGCTTATCTTTTTACTTTTTTCTCGATGTTTTTATATCTATTTGTGAATAATTATTGTAAGAAAGCATAGTGTTATTTGGACTCGTTAGTTGAAGAGAGCGGGTTTATATGCAATAATCGTTTTAAATTTCATTAAAATAATTTGAGGTAAGAGTAAAATGCCTGGAACTGCAGAAACTTGTCCCTAAATGTTTCTCCCGCTTAGGTTATTGAATAACCTAATTATGGCGGAAAAACTATATTTTCTCCCTTTTTTTTAAGGTTTTGCTATTCTTTTTAAATTCTCACTCTCAATCTTGGAGCTGATTCATATAATACATTAATTTTATGTGTAGTTTATTAAAACCTTTTTACATTTATAAGAGAACAAAACAAAATTAAAAATCTAACCGACATAATGAAGAGTTTAAAAAATAGTTCGAATATTCTTGAGTGTTATTTCGATCGAAATATTAAAGAAATGGCACGAACAAAAAAACGGAATTACATAAGCTTTTTTATAATTTATTTCACTCTGAGCATAATACAGATTT
>JAHLWV010000395.1 GCA_019057735.1 Promethearchaeota archaeon
AATTATATAATTACAACTAACTGAATTATAAAATTATTCATATTAAATATTATTTCTTTTACAATTAGTTATAATAATATATTATATTCAAATAATAAAAATAATAATATTAAATATTTTAGCTATTTTCATTGTGATTTCAAAATAAATTAGGAGAATTTAGCGCATGAACGAGTTGAATACTAAAATTAAAAAATTTGCTCAACTAATCTTAAATGCTCAAAACATAGTAGCTTTAACTGGAGCAGGCATGGGGACTGAGAGCGGAATTGCTGATTTTAGAAGTCCGGGCACAGGTTTATGGGAAAAAGTTAATCCTGATGAGTTTGCTAGCATACATTCTTATGTATCAGACCCAAAGAAAAACTTAGACTTTATGCTTGAATTAGGTATGGCTATATTTCAAGCTAAACCTAACAAGGGACATAAAGCATTGACTAAATTGCAAAAACTTAATAAATTAAATGGAATTCTCACTCAAAATATTGATGGTTTGCATCAAAAAGCACACAGCAAGGATGTTGTAGAGCTACACGGAACTGCATATGAAGCGATATGTATGGGGTGTGGCAACATCTACCCAATTACAATTATGATCGATCAGGTTAGAAGTGGAAAATATAGTCCTTCATGTGAAGCGTGCACCGGTTTATTAAAACCTAATGCCATCTTCTTCGGAGAGCCCTTGTGTTCGGAAACATTAAGTCAGGCAGATAGATTAATAGAGGAATGCGATTTGTTGATTGTTTTAGGTAGTTCATTGTTAGTATATCCAGTTGCGTTTTATCCAAGAAAAGCACTTTCTTTAGGTGCGAAATTAGTTATTATTAACATTCAAGAAACTGATATAGATGCTTCAGCGGACGTGGTTATTCACGATAAGATTGGAGATGTCTTCCCTCTTATCGTTAACATTGTAAAAAAAGAAATTGATGAAGGACATTAATTAAATATAATTCTACTTTTATCTCTTCAAGAATAATATAAAAAAAAAATAATAAATTAAAAAAAAATTAGTATTTAAGCTCTGGAAATCATCCAGAAATTTATTTTCTCAGGCTTTTTTTATCAACTTTACCTACAGCAGTAAGTGGTAATTCTTCTATTATTTCTATCAACTTAGGTACTTCGTACGGAGAACAGTTCTCTTTGGCAAAAGCAGTAATATCCTTCTTTAAAGCTTCCTCGTTTCCATCGTATTTATAGTCAACGTCTAATTGTATAATTGCTTTAACGATTTCAGAACCTGGTCTTTCTGGGTTATCAACGCCTATAGTAGCAACCATTCCGATAGCTGGATGTTTAACTAAAGTATCTTCTAATTTTGCGGAAAATACCTTAAATCCTCCAACGATTATCATATCTTTCGTTCTATCTACGATTTTCATATACCCCTCTTTGTCCATTACTCCTACGTCCCCAGTGTGCATAAACCCGTCTTTATCTATTGCATTTTTAGTTTCTTCGGGTTTATTGAAGTATCCTTTCATAACCATGGGACCTTTGACGCAAATCTCTCCCGGTTCTCCTATGGGCACTTCCTTACCTGTATTAGGATCTACCAGCTTAAACTCCGTGTTGTTAAGTGGTAGACCGATACTACCAAGTTTTTTAACTCCTACAGATGGATTACTCGCTGAAAGCGGGGATGTCTCAGTCATACCATACGCTTCGATTAATTTACCTTTGCCTACAATAGCTTCGAATTCTCTTTGAGATTCCTCCGGAAAAGGTGCTGCTGCAGAAACGGCATACAATAGTTTCGAATGGTCCAGTTCTTTGAATTTTGGATTTTTCATCAAAATTTGATACAGTGAAGGCACATTTGCTAAAACTGATGGTTCATATTTAGCCATTGCTTTAATTATATGCCCTGAATCACGGGGATTAGGTATTAAAATTTGACTCCAACCGAGGTAGATTACATTCAAAGTTGTAAATGTTCCTGCGATGTGGAAGAATGGAAACCCTGAAAGAGCTACTCCTTTCCCTGCTTCCCAATTAAGCCATTTCTGAAATATAACTATATCGGAAACTATGTTTTTATGGGTTAACATTGCTCCTTTTGGAGGTCCTGTGGTTCCACCAGTGTATTGAATGAATGCTAAATCATCAGGTTTTGTAGTTGTTTTTGGCAACTCTTTAGAATAGGTAGCGATAAGATCTGTATGAAAGTCCATGATTGTAACCCCTTCTAAAGGAGTAACCTTTCCTTTAGGAATCTTACCAATTAATTTTCCCAACACCTGTTTTATTTTTGGAAGGTACCCTCCTACACTAGTAGTTATTACTAATTTTAACTGCGGTAATTTTGAAGCGATTTTTGTCAATCTACCAGCAAAAATAGCATCTAAAGTCAGTAGTGCGACTTTGTTCCCTCCAGTTCCCAAATCGTTCAGTTGATATTGCATTTGAATATCTGAAAGTAGAGGTGAGACGCCTGAAACAATACAGCCTGCTTTTAGAGTACCAATGATTCCCATTAAATATTCTGGCATATTTGGTAAATTAATACCCACAACATCACCAGTTTTAAAACCATTTTCAATTAGCATATTGGCAAACTGATTTGAAGCCTCGTCTAAATCCTTGTATGTAAGAGTTATCCCTAAATAATCAAAAGCCATTTTATCCGGAAATTCTTCCATAGTTCGTCGAATTGCTTGGGGGTAGGTCATATCAAATTCCTTAGGGTCCAGATCTTTGACATAACTATCCCAAGATTTTGTCCATATTTTATCTTTATACGACATTTTTTAACATCGATTTCTTATTATTTGTTTTTTATTGTAAAAAAAGTGCTAAAAAATATGAATGATTCTTTTCGATATAAAGTTTTAAGTTACACTTTGAGTTTCCAAGAATATTAGGGAATTTGATTTTGGAAATTAATGGAGAATGGCGAGTGGGTATTCAAAATATAAAAAACAGAATAAAAAAAAAATTTAAATT
Source organism: Promethearchaeota archaeon (assembly GCA_019057735.1). The sequence continues at coordinate 2,953 of JAHLWV010000395.1, forward strand.
TTAACTCTTTCTTAAGACTTTCTTATCGATCTTTCCTATAACCGTGAGTGGGAGTTCTTCAGCAATTTCAATAATTTTGGGAACTTCATATGGAGCACAATTCTCTTTCGCAAATTTGGTTATATCCTCTTTTAATGCTTCTTCGTTTCCATCGTATTCAAAATCAGGATTTAATTGGAT
>JAHLWV010000396.1 GCA_019057735.1 Promethearchaeota archaeon
CCAACTCCTATTAATGGAACGATAGGATAACGTCTTAAATCGAAGGGGGTAAAATCTTTTTTATTTACCATTTTTAAATAATAATTTAAATATTTTTAATGATTTAGTTTAAAATTTATAACTTTAAATTGTTATTTTTATATAATCTACATTTTTCTTCTCAATATAATTTTAATCATTTGTTTATCAGAATAAGTTTAAATATTAGGAAAAAGATTTTTATCCTTAATCATTTAAATTAATTTCTTAAAAATGATAAAAGACGAAATTAAAAATGAGCCATTTAAATTTAATTAAAAAAAAAAAAAGCGTTACATTTTTTATAATTTCTCTGTTGTACTTTTCCTCAATCTTTTCAAGCGCATTTATGAATATTGGAACTTCAAGTTTATTTTTGGACGAAAATATATTTGGAAACAACGATGATTTGATCGAATTAAAAGTCACTATCTCCGAAATTTTAATAGAAGATAAGGAATCTCCAACTGGAGAAATTTTTCAACGTCTTAGTATAGAAGGAAGCGGAAACTTTGGTCAAACGGGAAGCCCTAGTCTACCCTTTAAAGTTGTAAAAATACTCCTTCCATATGGCAAAGATATGGCGGATGTCGAAATCATTACTGGAGAAACACAAATTTTAGAAGGATCGTACAAAATAGAACCCGTACAAGAACAAACTCCTATTAGCTCGAACGAGGTAACTGAATTTAAATTGGATAATTCAGTTTACAATTCAATTAACCCTTTTCCTGATAAACAATATTCAATTGTAGGTGTATATGAACTTAGGGGATATAGGATTTTAGTCCTAAATCTATACCCTGTGAGTTATGTCCCAAAAACGGGAAAAGTATCTTATTTTAGAGATATAACGGTGTTAGTTAGGCTTACAAATCATCCTAATGCAAATTTACTTTTCAGAAATTTAAAAGTAGATGAAAAACGAGTTGTTAATACCGTTGACAATCCAGAGTTGGTGGATGTTTATAGAGGAAAGAATCCTCAATTAATTTCTCTTGGATCAAGTTTAGATTTACCTCCTGGATCTTATGATTACGTCATTATTACAAACGAAGCTTTACGTGACTCTATTGGTGCTTATACTTTTCAAGACCTTAGGGATAGTAAAAATGCTGCAGGCATACAAACTACAATTGTTACTACTGAATATATTTACGCTAATTATCTTGGTGACGATAACCCAGAGAAAATTAGAAATTTTATTATAGATGCCTATCAAACTTGGGGTGTAGAATACGTTTTATTAGGAGGAGATGGAGATGAAGTCGATTTAGGTGGAGAGAGTGGAGATTTGATAATTCCATCTAGGGGCTTTTACGCTATGGCTTATGGAGAAGTAGATTTCAACATTACATCTGATTTATATTATGCAGGATTAGATGGAAATTGGAATACTGACGGAGATAATATGTGGGCTGAACCAGGCGAAGATGATTTATACGCAGAGGTGTATGTTGGTAGAGCTCCTGTGGATTCTGAAGATGAACTATCTAATTTTGTATACAAAACTTTAGCTCACGAGACAGAAACTCATCCCTACCTATCTGATGTTTTAATGGTAGGGGAAGATCTTGGTTGGTATGTGTGGGGCGGCGATTATAAAGACGAAGTAAAAGATGGTTCCGATGCACAAGGTTATACTACTGAAGGATTTCCACTAGGATATTTTGTTAATACGCTTTACGATCGCGAATTAGACCCGGCAAGATGGGATAAAAACGATCTTATCCCTTTAATTAACGATGGAATTCATATAATTAATCATCTTGGTCACTGCGATGTTGAGTATAGCATGAAAATGGAAAATTACGATGCAGACTCGCTTACAAATGATCATTATTTCTTTGGTTACAGCCAAGGATGCTACAATGGAGCGTTTGATAATAGGGGTCCTTGGGGGGCCACACATGAAAACGATTCTATTGTAGAACATTTTGTAACTACACCTCACGGAGCGTTTGCTTTTATTGCTAATAGCAGGTTCGGATGGGGCGACCCTTACGGAACTAATGGAGCTTCTCAGTATTACGACCGCCAATTTTTTGACGCTATATTTTCAGAAGGCATTGAAGAAATAGGAAGAGCAAATCAAGACTCAAAGGAAGACAACATAGGATTTCTCTCTCAAGAAGCAATGAGATGGGTTTATTATGAACTGAATCTCTTCGGAGATCCAACAGCAACGATCCCACCTCAACCTAATGATTTTACACCTTCACTTACTGATGGAAGCCTTTCGCCAACTTCTGGAGACCAAACAACTCTATTTACATACAACGTGACTTATACTGATGCAGATAATAACCCTCCAATTTATATAAATGTATTAATAAATGAAACATCTTACCCTATGGAAAAACAGGATTTGATGGATGACAATTACATTGATGGCTGTAAATACAATTATTTTACTTACTTACAACCTGGAAATTACAATTATTCATTTGAATGCGCAGATTATAAATTTTTTACTAATACAGGAGTAACCATCGGTCCTTCAGTTTCAGAAAGCCCAAATGTAAATTCACCTATTTTAAGTAATGGACAAGTTTCTCCTCCAAGTGGCGTAAAACATTGGGATACATTTAAATTCTCAGTAATTTATTCGGATGCTGATAATAATTTGCCGGAATACATTAATATAATATTAAATTCGATAACATATCCTATGGCACAACTAGATTATTTAGATTCAAATTATATGGATGGATGCGTATATACTTTCAGCACAACTTTACATCAAGATGGTAATCATAATTATTCGTTCGAGTGTTCTGATGGTGATTTTACTCATACTATTGGTCCCTTTAGTGGACCCTCTGTATACGAAATATTGAATTTTACTATGATCCCTGATTACGAGTATAATTGGATCGATGCTTCAGGTGGAACAGAACTTTTATTAGGTGATAATGATTATGCTGCAATAGCATTACCCTTTTATTTTCAATTCTACAATGAAACCTTTTCAACTATATATTTATGCTCAAATGGATATCTTAGTTTCACAGATACGACCCCTTATCAATATTCAAATGTTCCTTTTCCTTCGGCGAACCCAACACATACATATATGATTGCTCCATTTTGGGATGATATATATCCCGCCT